>NZ_JBQEOV010000010.1:115427-215430 GCF_052045435.1 Acidovorax sp. 22279 | reverse complement strand
GGCTGCCGAAGCCGCTACCGTGGCCCAGACCCGCTCCATCGAACCCGCTGGTTCGCGTGTGGTGACTTACAAGTCCACGGCTGACCGTGCTGCTGTGCGTGCCCAGGCTGCTGAAGCCCTGCGCACGGGCCAGATCTCTTCGGGCGAAATCGGCAACGCGATGTAATTGCGAAGGCCCCATGCGGACCGCATGAGGGCTTTGTGAAAAGTGCCAATGCAAAAGGCCGGGGCCCTGTGAGGGGCTCCGGCCTTTTTTGTTTGGCCACTCCACTGCAGGGGTGGCTCAAATGCTTATGGGATCAGCTTGACGCCGGTCTTGGCCTGCAGGGCCTCAAAAGTCACGCCGGGAGCCAGCTCCACCACCTTCAGGCCCTGGGGCGTCACGTCCATGACGGCCAGGTCGGTGATGATGCGATCCACCACACCCACGCCCGTGAGGGGCAGCGTGCACTGGGGCAGGATCTTCAGGTCTTCGGTGCCATCCTTCTTGCGCGCCACATGCTCCATGAGCACGATCACGCGCTTGACGCCAGCCACCAGGTCCATCGCGCCACCCATGCCCTTGACCATCTTGCCGGGGATCATCCAGTTGGCCAGGTCGCCCTTTTCGCTGACCTGCATGGCGCCCAGGATCGACAGGTTGATCTTGCCGCCACGGATCATGGCAAACGACTGGTCGCTGCCAAAGATGGATGAGCCCTTGATGGTGGTCACGGTCTGCTTGCCGGCGTTGATCAGGTCGGCATCCACTTCGTCTTCGGTGGGAAACGGGCCGATACCCAGCATGCCGTTTTCGGACTGCAGCCACACCTCTTTGTCGGCAGGCACAAAGTTGGCCACCAGCGTGGGGATGCCAATGCCCAGGTTCACATAAAAGCCGTCTTCGAGTTCATGGGCGGCACGGGCCGCCATTTGGTCTTGACTCCACGACATAGATACTTCTCCAGCTTGTTCTGTACGGTTGTGCGGCAGCGGCTCAGACGCCCGCTTTTTCGGTGATGGTGCGCTTTTCAATGCGCTTCTCGGGCGTGGCGTTGTGCACGATGCGGTGCACATAGATGCCAGGCAGATGGATCTGGTCGGGCGCAATGGCGCCGGTTTCCACCACCTCTTCCACCTCCACGATGGTGATCTTGCCGGCTGTGGCCGCAGCGGGGTTGAAGTTGCGCGCCGTGAGGCGGAACTGCAGGTTGCCCGACTTGTCGGCACGCCAGGCCTTGACCAGCGACACATCGGGCACCAGCGAACGCTCCATCACATAGGTTTCGCCATCGAACTCGCGCAGTTCCTTGCCCTCGGCCACGATGGTGCCCACACCGGTCTTGGTGAAAAAGGCCGGGATGCCCGCACCGCCCGCACGCAGCTTTTCGGCCAGCGTACCCTGGGGGGTGAACTCCAGCTCCAGCTCGCCAGCGAGGTACTGGCGCTCGAACTCCTTGTTCTCGCCCACATACGACGAGATCATTTTCTTGATCTGCCGGGTCTCGAGCAGCTTGCCCAGGCCAAAGCCGTCCACGCCCGCATTGTTGGAGATCACGGTCAGGTTCTTCACGCCCGAATCGCGCAGCGCGTCGATCAAGGCTTCAGGAATGCCACACAGTCCAAAGCCGCCAACAGCCATGAGTTGGCCATCTGCAACCACGCCCTTCAGGGCCTCGGCTGCGGAGGGGAATAACTTGTTCACCACGATCTCCTTATGAATGGGATGCGCTACGATACTACGTACTTAAATAAGTAGTTTTCCGTAAAGATTAGCACTATGGACGTTGATTACCGACTGGCTTTCGACATGGCCCCTGTGGGGCTGGTGCTCTCGCGCAACCGCACCATGGTGGACTGCAACCGCCATGTCTGCGAAATGTTCGGCGCCTCGCGCGAAGTGCTGATCGGCCAGTCGTTCCAGATACTCTATCCCAGCGCCGACGAATATGAGCGGCTTGGGGCGCACATGGAGCCCATCCTGAACGCCAAGGGCCACTATGCGGACAACCGCATCATGAAGCGCGCCAATGGCGAAGTGTTCTGGTGCCACGTGTCCGGCCGCGCACTCAACCGCGATGCCCCGCATGAGTCCGGCATCTGGAGCTTCGAAGATCTGAGTTCGCAGCGCGCCGTGAAGGCGGAGCTGACGGGCCGTGAGCGCGAGGTAGCCGCCCGCCTGCTGGAGGGCCTGACCTCCAAGGAGATCGGTCGGGCACTGGAGATCAGCCACCGCACGGTAGAAATTTACCGCGCGCGCCTCATGCGCAAGTACAACGCCTCCACCGCCGCCGACCTGGTGCACAAGCTGCTGGCAGGCGGCTGAACCTGCCCTCGAAGGACAGCACTACCGCCCTTTATTGCCTACTTGGCCGGGCCGTCGATGACTTCGGCGGCGGTGCGAAACGCCTCTACCGCCGTCGGCAGGCCGCAATAGACGCTGGCGTGCAACAGCACTTCCTGCAACTCCTCCGCAGTAGCGCCATTGTTCAGAGCGCCACGCACATGGCCTTTGAGTTCATGCTGCTTGCCCAGCGCAATCAACATGGAAACCGTGATGAGACTGCGGGTCTTGCGGTCCAGCCCGGGCCGCTGCCAGACATCGCCCCACGCATTGCGCGTGATGTATTCCTGAATGGGTTGCGTGAAAGAGGTGGCGTTGCCCAGCGCACGGTCCACAAAATCGTCACCCATGACCTCGCGGCGGGTGGCCAAGCCTTTTTCGTAGTCTTTGGTCGGGGTTGGTGTCACGCGGGCTCTCCTTGAAGGGTTGGAAACATCAAGGCCCGATGGTAGCGAGCGAACGCAGGGCTGCCACCGCGCAAACAACAGAACGCCCGGCACATGCACTGCACACGCCGGGCTTCATGGCTTCGTGAACAGCTCGCCCCATGCCATCCCCTGACGACATGGGAGCAAGGCCTCACTGATCAGGCGCTGGCACCGCCTGCCGCCAGGTCAAACCGGTCCAGGTTCATCACCTTGGTCCAAGCCTTGACGAAGTCCTGCACAAACACTGCCTGCGCATCGCTGCTGGCATAGACCTCGGCCAGCGCACGCAACACCGAGTTGGAGCCAAACACCAGGTCGGCCACCGTGCCGGTCCATTTTCTGGCACCTGTGCTGCGATCCACCCCTTCCATCACACCCGCTGCGCCCGCCGACTTCTGCCATTGGGTGCGCATGTCGAGCAGGTTCACGAAGAAGTCATTGCTCAAGGTACCAACGCGCTGCGTGAAGACACCATGGGTGGCCTGCCCCACGTTGGCACCCAGCACGCGCAGTCCACCCACCAGCACCGTCATCTCGGGCGCCGTCAGCGTGAGCTGGTTGGCGCGGTCCACCAGCAGCTCGGCCACGGCGCCTTCCAGGCCAGGGCGCACGTAGTTGCGAAAGCCATCGGCCACGGGCTCCATCACCTCGAACGACGGCACATCGGTCTGCTCTTGCGAGGCATCCATGCGGCCAGGCGTGAAGGGAACGGTCACGTCCTGCCCTGCCTGTTTTGCGGCAGCCTCCACGGCAGCGCCACCGGCCAGCACGATCAGGTCCGCCAGCGAGATCTTCTTGCCGCCCGTCTGCGCCGCATTGAAGTCGCGCTGGATGGCTTCGAGCTGACCCAGCACCTTGGCCAGTTGCGCAGGCTGATTCACTTCCCAATCCTTCTGAGGAGCCAGACGGATGCGCGCGCCGTTGGCGCCGCCCCGCTTGTCGCCGCCCCGGAACGTGGAGGCCGAGGCCCAGGCCGTGGATACCAGTTCCGAAATCGACAAGCCCGATGCCAACACCTTGGCCTTGAGCGCAGCGATGTCCTGCGCGTTCACCAGCGCATGGTCCACGGCAGGCACAGGGTCTTGCCAGACCAGCACTTCGGCGGGCACCTCCGGCCCCAGATAGCGGGCACGCGGCCCCATGTCACGGTGCGTGAGCTTGAACCAGGCACGCGCAAATGCATCGGCAAACTGCTCGGGGTTCGCCAAAAAGCGGCGCGAGATCTTTTCGTAGGCCGGGTCAAAGCGCAGCGACAGGTCGGTGGTGAGCATGGTGGGCACCAGCTTTTTCGACGGGTCGTGTGCGTGCGGGATCGTCGCTGCAGCCCCCTTGGCCGTCCACTGGTGGGCGCCTGCCGGGCTCTTGGTCAGCTCCCACTCGTAGCCGAACAGGTTTTCGAAGAAGTTGTTGCTCCACTGCGTGGGCGTGGTGGTCCAGGTGACTTCCAGGCCGCTGGTGATGGTGTCACCGCCTTTGCCAGAGCCATGGCCGCTCTTCCAGCCCAGGCCCTGGTCCTCAATGCCTGCGCCTTCGGGCTCCTTGCCCACCAAGGCCGCGTCTCCTGCACCGTGGGTCTTGCCAAAGGTGTGGCCGCCAGCAATCAATGCCACGGTCTCTTCATCGTCCATCGCCATGCGCGCAAAGGTGTCGCGGATGTCGCGCGCGGCGGCGATGGGGTCGGGGTTGCCGTTCGGGCCTTCGGGGTTCACATAGATCAGGCCCATCTGCACAGCAGCCAGCGGGTTGGCCAGGTCGCGCTCCCCGCTGTAGCGCTTGTCGCTGCCCAGCCAGGTGGATTCAGCGCCCCAGTACACGTTTTCATCGGGTTCCCACACGTCAGGGCGTCCGCCGGCAAAGCCAAAGGTCTTGAAGCCCATGGATTCGAGTGCCACGTTGCCGGTCAAGATCATCAGGTCGGCCCACGAGATCTTGCGGCCGTACTTCTGCTTGACGGGCCACAGCAGGCGGCGCGCCTTGTCCAGATTGGCGTTGTCGGGCCAGCTATTGAGCGGCGCAAAACGCTGTTGCCCAGCTCCCGCGCCACCACGGCCGTCTGCCAGGCGGTAGGTGCCCGCGCTGTGCCAGGCCATGCGCACAAACAGCGGTCCATAGTGGCCAAAGTCTGCGGGCCACCAGTCCTGCGAGTCAGTCATCAGTGCGCGCAGGTCAGCCTTCACAGCAGCAAGGTCGAGGCTCTTGAATTCTTCGGCGTAATTGAAGCCGTCTCCCATCGGGTCGGTGAGCGGGGAGTTCTGGTTCAGGGGGCGGAGATTGAGCTGGTTGGGCCACCAGTCGGCATTGCGGGGGCCCGTGAGCACGGCCTTGGTGTGGTCAAAGGGGCATTTGGCTTCGGTCGTCATGGGTCATCTCCTGTGAAATCGCGTCGGCAAAACGTATCGACAGGGCAGATGGTAGGAAGCAAACGATGACAGGTAAATTGAATCGATTGAATCCCATTAATAGCCAATATCAATAGATCATCATCCTTTCATTGATTTCGTTGCGATACCCAGACAAGTTGAGGCTGGGGCAGCGTCAACGCGAACGCGCCAGCGGCAGCCCAGGTGCCCCCATGTCAGCCCGCAGGATGCGGCCATGGGTCGAGTCGGTGACATACACCGTGTTACGCCCTGCCCCGCCAAACGCCAGGTTGGTGGTCGAGCTGCCCGGTGCGCCGCGCAGCACCTGCACGGGCTCGGCCCGGTGGTTCAGCACCCACACGTAGCCCAGGCCCGGGTTGGCCACCAGCAGGTGCCCCTCGGCATCCACCGCCAGGCCGTCGGGGCCGCTGGGGCCATACGAGGTGAAGAACTGGCTGACCTTGGCCACGCTGCCATCGGGCAGCAGCGGCACGCGCCACACACAGTTGCCACGCGTTACGGCCAGATACAGCACGCGGCCGTCGGGCGACAGGGCTACGCCGTTGGGGCTGGGCACGTTGTGCAGCAGCAAGTCGAGCTGACCATTGGGCCGCAGGCGATACAGGCGGCCACTCGGGTCGTGCAGGCCACTTTGGCCCTGGTCGGTGAAGTAGAGGTTGCCTTCGGCGTCAAAGATCAGGTCATTCACGCCCTTGAAGCGCTCGCTGTTGCGGCGCTGCAGGTACGGTGTGACGGCACCCGTGGTCACGTCGAGCTGCATCAGACCGTTCTTGTAATCGGTGATGAGCAGCATGCCGGGCTTCAAGAACTTGAGACCGTTGGGCTCGCCGTCGTACTCGGCCACCAGCGCCCAGTCGCCCTGCGGGTTGATGCGAAAGACCCGGCCCCAGGGGATGTCGCTGACGTAGAGGTTGCCTGCGTCGTCGAACACCGGGCCCTCCAGAAACGAATCGGTGATGGAGCCGCCCCGGTTGGCGTCAGCCCAGTCGCTGCGCTCGCGGCGGCGAAAGGGCTCGGGCATGGAGGTGAACAGGTCGAGATCGCGGACCTCAGGGGCTTGCAACAAAAACATGGTGGGGTCTTTCCAATTCGTTCAGGCGGCGGGAACGGCATCGAAACCATACAGCCGCGCCGGGTTGTCGACCAGGATGCGGTCCATGGCCGCGTCGCTGCCAGCCCAGGCCTGCAGCAGGTCCACCAGATCGGCATCGTTCACAGTGCCGGGCGTCTCGGTGGTGTGCGGCCAGTCGCTGCCCCACACCAGGCGCTCGGGCGCAGCCTGCACCAGGGCCTGGCCCAGCGGCAGGGTGTCGGCGTAGCTGGGGCCGTGCACGGTCGAGCGCATGTAGGCGCCCGAGAGCTTGACCCAGGTGTTGCCACCATCGAGCAGGCCGCGCACCACGCCGTAGGCCTCTGCGGCCGGTCCTTCGGCGGGATCGATGCGGCCCAGGTGGTCGATGACCAGGGGCACGGGCAGCGCATGCAACTGGGGCGCGAGGGCGATGAGCTGCTCCGGCTGCGCAAAGATCTGGATGTGCCAGCCCGCGCACGCCGGGTGCTCGGCCACCTTGCCGGCCAGGGTGGCCAGCATGGCGGGCGTGGTGGTGCCCCACGATTGGGGCGAGACAAAGTTGACCCGCAGCCCGCGCACACGGCGTGCGGCGAGGTGGGCCAGCTCGTCGGCACCCACGCCGTCGCCCACCACGGACACACCGCGTGCAGCGTCGCCCAACTGGTCCAGCGCATCCAGCGTGCAGGCGTTGTCGGTGCCGTAGGTCGATGGCGTGACCACCACCGTGCGCGTGGTGCCCAGGCGCGCCTGCAGTTGCCGGTACACCGCCACGGGCGCCACTGGCGGATTGCGCGGCCAATGGGCTGACGGCGCAAAGCGCGGGTCAAAGATGTGCATGTGGCTGTCGCACGCGCCGGGCGGCAACTGGCGCTGCGGGCGGTTCAGGCCCACGGAGTGGGGCACCGGAGTCATTGCTTCTCAATACCTACTTTGACCGCCACAGACTCCCACAGCTGGGCATCTGCCTTCAGTTTGTCCGCAAAGGCGGTTCCACTGAGCGCGCTGGGCACGGCACCGAGGTCTGTGGCAAAGGTCTGAACATCCGCGCTGGCCATGGCTTTAGTGATTTCCTGGCGCAGCTTGTTCAGTACAGCTTCTGGAGTGCCTTTGGGAGCCCACAGGCCGGTGAAATTGACCACTTTGTAGCCCGGCGCGCCCGCTTGGGCAAACGTGGGCACATCGGGCACTGCCTTGAGCCGCTGCTCGCCGCTCACTGCCAGCAGGCGCACTTTACCGCCACGCACTTGCCCCATCACACCAGGAGTGGATGCGATCTGGAAATCGATGGTCCCGCCCAGCAACGCCAAGGTGGCTTCGCCAGCGCCTTTGAATGGCACGTGGGTGGCCTTGAGGCCGCTGGCATCTTGCAATGCTTCTGTGGCGAAGTGGGGCATGGTGCCCGCTCCACCGGTGCCGTAGTTGAGCTTGCCCGGGTTGGCTTGGGCATATGCCACCAGGTCGCCCAGTGTTTTGAACGGGGAGTTGGCGGCCACCACCACGGTGGTGGGTGCGAAATTGAAACCAGCCACAGGCACCAGGTCGTTTGCGTAGTCCCAAGGCAGCTTCTTGAACACCTGGGGCAGGATGGAGTACGTGGTGTCATTGGCCATGAGCGTGTAGCCATCGCCCGGCGAACGCGCCACCTGGTTGGCGCCGATGGTGCCGGTGCCACCCGCCTTGTTTTCGACAAAAAAGCTCTGGCCGGTTTGCTCTGTGAGCTTTTGGGCAATGCGCCGGGTCACCTGGTCTACCGCGCCGCCTGGAGGATATGGCACCACGATCTTGACAGCTTTGTCCGGGTAACCGGTCTGTGCCATGGCATGGGCCGTGGCGAAGGTCAGCGCTAGGGCTGCGCCCAGTGAGGTGTGAATGCGTTGCATGAGAGTCTCCTTATTGTTCAATCTGCTTTGAGGTCGAGCGCTTTGGCAATCTGGCCATAGGTGGTCACTTCGCGGGCCACGCGGCTGGCAAAGGCGTTGCCGCAGACCGATTCAGTCTCCATGCCCAGGCCGCGCAGCTTTTCAGCGGCCGATTCGCTCTTGGCAAAGTCGGCGGCCGTGCGCTCCAGCGCCTGGGCGATGGGCTCGGGCACGCCTGCCGGGGCCAGCACGCCGTACCACACGTCGGCAGCGTAGTTGCCACCGCCCGCCTCGGCAAACGTGGGCACCTCGGGCACCAGGGCCGAGCGCTGGGGCGCGCCCACGGCCAGCGCGCGCAGCTTGCCGCTCTTGATTTGCGGCAGCACCGAGCCCAGGGTGGCGAAGGAGCTGTCGAGTTGCCCGCCCATCAGGTCCGTCACCACGGGCGCGGCGCCCTTGTAGGGCACGTGGTTGAGCTGCAGGCCCTGGGCGCGGGCAAAGATCTCGGTGGCAAAGTGGCCCGAGCTGCCCACCCCGGCCGTGCCTGCTGTCACGCGGCCGGGCTCGGCGCGGGCCTTGGCTTGGTAATCGACCAGCGTCTTGACCGGCAGGCTGGGGGACACCACCAGCACCGTGGGGCTGCTGGCCACCGTGCACAGGGGGCGGAAGGACTTCACCGCATCGAACTTGACGCGGCCCTGGTACAGCGCCGGAATCATGGTGTGGTTGGTGGCACCGAACAGCAGCGTGTAGCCATCGGCCGGGGCACTGGCCACGGCCTGCGCGGCAATGATGGTGCCCGCGCCGGGCTTGTTGTCGATGATGAACGGCTGGCCCAGCGCCTTGCTGGCGTGGTCGGCAAACGCACGCGCCACCACGTCGGTGGGGCCACCGGCAGCAAAGCCCACCACCAGCTTCACGGGCTTGGTGGGGTAGCCTGCCGCACCTGCTTGTGCGTGGGCGGCGCCAGACGTTATAAAAACCATAGCTGCCAGCGCTTGAGGGGCGAGCGCCAGAGGCGTATTTTTCTTCAACATGGCGAAGACTCCTTCAATCAATGCGGATGCCGCTGGTGCGAATCACCTCGGCCCACTTCGTGGTTTCGGCTTTCAAAAAGCTGCTGAACTCCTGCGCGCTGGAGCCCACGCCCTGCACGCCCAGTTCGGCAAAGCGCTTCTTCATCTCGGGGCTGGCCACGATGGCGCGGGTCTCGGCCTCCAGCCGCTCCAGCACGGGGCGCGGCGTGCCTGCGGGGGCGAACAAGCCATTCCACTCGCTGACCTGAAAGCCCGGCACACCGGACTCGGCCACGGTGGGCACGGCCTCCCAGCCCTCAGCACGGCGGGGCGAGGTGATGGCCAGCGCCCGCAGCTTGCCGCTTTTGACGAACGGCCCGCTGGCTGTGGTGGCGCTGAACATCACGTCCACCTGCCCACCGATCAGGTCGGTGAGCGCAGGTGCCCCACCCCGGTACGGGATGTGGGTGATGGCCACTTTCTGCCCCTGCTTGAAAAGCTCGCCCGCCAGGTGCTGCGCGCCGCCGTTGCCAGCCGATGCGTAGGTCAGGTGGCCCGGCCGCGCCTTGGCAGCCTTGGCCATATCGGCCACCGACTGGAAGGGCGATGCCGTGGGCACCACCATGAGCAGCGGCACCTGCAGCACCAGCGAGATGGGCGCAAAGTCTTTGGCCGCATCAAATGGCAGCTTGGGGAACAGGCTGGGGTTGACGGTGAAGGCCGTGGCATCGAGCAGCAGCGTGTAGCCGTCGGCCGGGGCCTTGGCCACCGCCGCTGCGCCAATGGTGCCGCTACCGCCAGGGCGGTTGTCCACCACCACCTGCTGGCCCAGGCGTTGGCCCAGTTGCGTGGCCAACAGGCGCGCGGTGTTGTCCGCATTGCCACCGGCCGGGTACGGCACGACTAGTTTGAGGGGCTTGTCTGGCCAGGTGCCTTGCCCCTGCGCCTGGGCTTGCGCGGGTGCCGCGCCCAGCATGCTCGTGGTGGTGATTACTATTAAAACAATAGCTGCCAGCGCTTTATACAAAAGCGCTAGCGGCCTATTTTTCTTAAAATGCTGTGGCATGGTGCTTGTCTCCGGGGACCGCTGATGCAGCGCAACGCCGGTGCGCGCGCGGCCCAGGGCCCTTTGTTTTGGTGGATGAAACGGCGCTCAGGCCGCCACGGCGCTGCGGGCCAGCACGGCCAGCAGGTTCTGGGCGGCGCCCACGCCCATGTTCACGTAAGCATCGCTCGTCACGCCGCCAATGTGGGGGCTGAGGATGAAGTGCTTCTCGCCCTGGAAGGGGTGGCCCGCCGTCATCGGCTCCACCGCAAAGCTGTCGAGCCCCGCCGCCATGACCTGGCCCGAGCGTACGGCGGCCAGCAGCGCGGCCTCGTCGATCAGGCCGCCGCGTGCCGTGTTCACCACAATCACGCCGCGCTTGCATTGCGCCAGCGTGGCGGCGTTCAGCAGGTTGCGGTTTTCGTCAGTCAGCGGGCAGTGCAAAGACACGGCATCGGATTCGCGCCAGATCGTCTCCAGGTCCACCGCCTGCACATAGGCGGGCAGGTTCTTGGCAAACGGATCGAAGCCAATCACGCGCATGCCCAGAGCGTCGGCCATCTTGGCAAAGCGCAGGCCAATCGCACCCAGGCCCACCAGGCCCACGGTGCGGCCGCCCAGTTCCAGGCTCTTGTGCGTGGCCTTGTCCCAGTGGCCAGCGTGCATGCGCGCATCGAGTTGCACCACCGACTTGGCGCAAGCCAGCAGCAGGGCCAGGGCCTGCTCCGCCACGGCGGCGGCGTTGGCGCCCACGGCGGCCACCACCTCAATGCCACGGGCCTTGGCGGCCACCTTGTCGATGGTGTCGGTACCGCTGCCGTGCTTGGAAATGACCTTGAGCGCGGGGGCCGCGTCCATCACCGAAGCGCCCACCTTGCCGTAGCGCACGATGATGGCCACGGGGTTGTGCGCACCGCACAGGGCCACCATGTCCTCTTCCGTCGGCGTCTTGCCTGCGTAGACGATCTCGTAGCCTGTGAGCAAATCCAGGGCTTGTTGCGCCAGGTCGGCGCCTGTGACGATGATGGTTTGGCTCACAGCGATTCCCCTTCCTTCAAAACGCCTGCGGCGCGCAGGGCGGCGGGCAGCCATTTCGATGCGGTGTCGCCACGGGCGATGGCTTCGATACGGGCGGCTTCGTCGGCCACCTTCTTGTCGGCCAGGGCCAGCATGGCGGGGGCTTTTTCGCGCTCGATGACGACCACGCCATCGGCGTCGCCCACCACCAGGTCACCCGGGTTCACCACCGCACCACCGGCGCTGATGGGGTGGTTGATGCGGCCGGGCACGTACTTGGTGGGCCCTGCGGGGTTGAAGCCCGCGCTGAACACGGGGAAGTCCAACTCCAGAATTTCCAGCTTGTCGCGGATGGAGGCGTCCACGATCACACCCGCCAGGCCGCGCTTCTTGCAGGCGCTGAGCATCAGCGTGCCCATCAGCGCCGCCGTCTGGTCGCCCTTGCCGTCAATCACCAGCACATCGCCGGGCTGGGCCAGGGCGATGGCGGCGTGGATCATGAGGTTGTCGCCGGGGCGCACTTCCACGGTGAAGGCGGGGCCAGCCACCTTCATGTTCTGGTGCACAGGCGCCACGCGGCCATGCATGGTGCCGCGGCGGCCTGCCACGTCGGCCAGGATGGCGGCTTGGTAGGTAGCGGCCTGGGCAACAACGTCGCCGCTCACGCGGTCAATGGTGCGGATGATTTCAGGGAGTTGGCTCATGGGAGTGGTCCGGTTGAACGATGGAATGAAGAAAGGAAATAAGAGAACTGCGGTGGTCAGTCGGCTTTGATGCCGCCTTCTTTGATGACCTTGGCCCACTTGGCCGAGTCGGCCTTTTGCAGGTCGCCCAGCTGCTGGGGCGTGCCGCCCACCAGCGTCACGCCCAGCTTGTCGGCCAGGGCGATGAGGGCGGGGTCTTTCAGCGCGGCAGCGATCTCGCGGTTCAGGCGCTGCACGATGGCGGCGGGCGTCTTGGCGGGCGCAAACACGGCCTGCCACTGCTCCACCACAAAGTCCTTGAGCCCCGCCTCGCCCATGGTGGGCACGGCAGGCAGGGCCTTGAGGCGTTGGGCAGAGGTGACGGCCAGGGCGCGCAACTTGCCCGACTGCACATGCGGCAGCGCGGCGGCTGCGGGGGCAAACATGAACTGCACCTGCTCGGCCAAGGTGTCTTGCAGCGCGGGGGTGTCGCCCTTGTAGGGCACATGGATGAAGCGCGCGCCGGTTTGCTGCTGCAGCAGCTCGCCCTGCATTTGCAAAATGGTGCCGTTGCCGCCCGAGGCAAACGCCAGCTTGCCCGGCTGGGCCTTGGCGGCGGCCAGCAAGTCGGCCACCGTCTTGAAGGGCTGGTTGGCGCCCACCACCAGGATGTGGGGGATGGTGCCCACGGTGATCACGGGCTCGAACGCCGTGATGTGGTCGTAGGGCAGCTTGGCCATCAGGTGTGGCGCAATGGCCTGCGGGCCGATGGAGGTGCCCAGCAGCGTGAGCCCGTCGGGCGCCGCCTTGGCCACGTAGGCCGCGCCAATGGTGCCCGTGGCGCCGGCCTTGTTGTCCACGATGACGTTGGTGGACAGGGCCGCGCCCAGCTTGAGGGCGATGTTGCGGCCCAGCACATCGGTGCTGCCACCGGCGGGGTAAGGCACCACCCAGGTGATGAGCTTGCCCGCAGGCCAATCGTTTTGCGCCCAGGCGGGCAGCCCCGTCCCCACACCTGCGCCCGCAAAGGCCAGGGTGGTCAACAGGTGGCGGCGCTGCGCGCCGTGCGTGGAAATGGGAGATACCAAAGAGGTCATGGTGCAAGGCCCTCAGACAGGGGTGGGGGATGAAGAAGTCGAGACCGGCGAGAAGCCGTAGAGCGCGGCAGGGTTGGTGACCAGCACGCGGCGCAGGGCATCCGCACCGGCCTGATCGCACCAGCGCGCCAGGGTGTCGATTTGCAATGCGTCGTCCGGCACGGGGTGCAGGCCAGCGCTGGCAGTGGCATGGGGCCAGTCGCTGCCCCACAGCACGCGCTCTGGTGCAGCACGCAGGTAGCTGACGGCCAGTGCGTCAAGCGCCGGGTCGTCCACCGCGTGGGTCGCGCTGACGATGTAGCCGCCCGAGAGTTTGACCCAGGCCCTGCCCTCGCCCATCAGCTGCAGCAACAGTGCGTGGGCTGGGTGCTTCCCGGCTTGCTCGGGGGCGATGCGGCCCAGGTGGTCAAACACCAAGGGCACGGGCACACGGCGCAATACATCGCCCAGCGTGGCCAGCACATCGGACGCCATCAGCAGCTGCAAATGCCAGCCCCAGGGCGCAATGCGCCGCGCCAGGGGCAGGATGGCATCCACCGAGCCGGTGACGCCCAGCGACAGGTTCAGCCGCACGCCGCGCACGCCCGCGTCGTGCAGGGCCTGCAGCTGGGCATAGCTCTCGCTGCCATCGATCACGGCCACGCCCCGGGCCTGCGTACCCAAGGCGGCCAGGCCCTGCAACATGCAGAGGTTGTCCGCCCCGTAGGTGGATGGCGTGACCAGCACCGTGCGCTCGGTGCCCAGGCGCAGCTGCAGCGCACGGTAGTCGCTGGCCAACGCATCGGGCGGCAACAGCCTGGCGCCGGGCGCAGCAGGAAAGCGCTGATCGTACACATGCACGTGGCAGTCGCACGCCGCCGCAGGCAGCGCGGTACGGGGCGCCGTCGTTCCCAGCGAGAACGGTACGGGCGTGACAAGGCGATCGCGGGTCATGGCGACGGGCAGTCAGCGGGGGATGAACGTGGCGGCTCGATCAGTCCAGGCTGGCGCCAGAGTCCTTCACGATCTTGGACCAGCGGGGCACTTCGGTGCGCAGCAGTGCCGCAAACTGCTCGGACGTGCCCCCGAGGATGTCGCCGCCTTCAGAGCGCAGCTTGTCCGCCACGTCCGGTTGCTTGAGGGCCTGGTTGATAGCCTTGTTCAGCTGCGCCACGATGGCTGCAGGCGTGCCCGCAGGGGCCAGCACACCGAACCAGGTCACGGCCTCAAAGCCCTTGAACCCGGACTCTGCCAGCGTGGGCACATCCGGCAGCTGCGCGGAGCGCTGGGCGGAGGTGATGGCTATGACCTTGAGCTTGCCATTGCGCACATGGCCCAGCAGCGTGGGCACGGACGACATGTACAGATCAATCTGCCCGCCCATCAGGTCCGTCATGGCCTGGGCCGCGCCCTTGTAGGGGATGTGGCGCAACTGGATGCCAGCAGCGTTCTCTGCCAATTCCCCAGCCAGATGGGCCACGGTGCCGTTGCCCGAATAGCCCAGCGTCAGGGCATCAGGCTTGCCCTTGGAGGCAGCCACCACATCGGCAAAGGTCTTGAAGCGCGAGTTGACCGGCACGGCCATCACGATGGGCGAGGAAGACACCAGCGCCACGGGCGCCAGGTCCTTGAGCGGGTCGTAGGGCAGCTTCTTGTACAGCGTGGGGTTGATGGCGAGGTTGCTGGTCTGCCCCATCACCAGGGTGTAGCCGTCGGGGTCGGACTTGGCCACAGCGTCCACCCCCAGGTTGCCACCGGCGCCGGGGCGGTTGTCCACGATCACGCTCCACTTGTTCTGGTCGGCCATCTTTTGCGCCACGGCGCGGGCGATCATGTCGGTGCCACCGCCGGGGGGGAACGGAACAATCAGGCGGATGGCCTTGGCGGGGTAGGCCGTCTGCGCCTGCGCAGCGCCGTGGGGCACGGCCACGGTCGCAAGGCCCAGGAAAGCGGCGCACAGGCGCGCGCTCAAAGAACGTGAAAGCGATGAAAAAGCGAGCATGGATTTGTCTCCGTTATGGTGGTTCGTCACACCGGTCTGCTAAGGCCTGTTCGGGCCCGGCGCCGTGGTGTGCGAATGTACGCACGCGTTTCAACCCATACAATGCAGTTGCATACAATGAAACGAATTGCGCCATGAGCAACCCACCCTCTTCGCCAGCGCGCCCTGCCCTGCGCAAGGCAGCCAAACTGAACGCCACCACTGCTGGGGCCGATGAAAGCGCAGACGGGCCGACCGATGCTGCGACCAAGGACACCGGTGGCGTTATCGCCGTGACGCGTGCCCTGCAGGTGCTGGAGGCCTTTGCGCTGGGCGAATCCAGCCTGTCCCTGGCAGAGCTGAGCCGCCGCTGCAGCCTTCACAAAACCACCGTACTGCGCCTGGCCCGCACACTGGCGCAATCCGGCTTCATGGTGCAGCGCGAAGACGGCGACTGGCGCCTGGGCCCAGCCGCCGGCTGGCTGGGTGCGCGCTACCAGGCGGGCTTTGACGTGCAGAACGTGCTGGAGCCCGCGCTGCGTGAGCTGACCCTTGCCACGGGCGAAAGCGCTGCGTTCTACGTGCGTGAAGGCAATGTGCGCACATGCCTCGTGCGCGTGGAAGGCCCGCAGGCGCTGCGCCACCACGCCCGCATGGGCGAAGGCCTGCCGCTGGACAAGGGCTCGCCGGGCCGCGTGATCCTGGCGTTTTCAGGCGAGCCGGGCAAGGCCTATGAAGAGATCCGCAAGAAGGGCTACCACTGGTCGATTGGCGAACGGGAACAGGGCGTGGCCACCGTGTCGGCGCCGGTGTTTGGCATGCACTGGCGGCTCATGGGCTCGGTGTGCATCTCAGGCCCGGCCTCGCGTTTGCCCGCCGAAAAGCTCGAAGCGCTGGCGCACACCGTGGTCGCTGCAGCGACACAGTTGTCCTACGCACTGGCAGGGAGTTCGGCCGCGCCGGCCCATGCCCCCGTGCGGGCGACGCAATGGCATCCCTGATACTTGCACCCGTCATCCACCCCACACAAAAACCGAGGAGACTGCCGTGAGCCGCTACCCCTTCCCTGACCTGAACACCCTGCCCGAAGACATCCGCGCGCGGATTCTTGAAGTGCAGGAGAAGGCGGGATTCATCCCCAACGTGTTCCTCGCGTTTGCCCGCCGACCAGCGGAATGGCGTGCATTCTTTGCGTACCACGACGCGCTGATGCTCAAGGAAGAAGGCAGCCTGACCAAGGGCGAGCGCGAGATGATCGTCACCACCACCAGCGCCGCCAATCAGTGCCTGTATTGCGTGGTGGCGCATGGAGCGATCCTGCGCATCTACGAGAAAAAGCCGCTCATCGCCGACCAGGTGGCCGTGAACTACCGCAAGGCAGACATCAGCCCGCGGGAGCGGGCCATGCTCGACTTCGCCATGAAGGTGTGCCAGAACGCCCACGAGATCGACGACGCCGATTTCGAGGCCCTGCACCCGCACGGGTTCGATGACGAGGACATCTGGGACATCGCGGCCATCACAGCGTTCTTTGGCCTGTCCAACCGCATGGCCAGCTTTGCCGGCATGCAGCCCAACCCCGAGTTCTATCTGATGGGGCGTGTACCCAAGGCCAAGCCTGCGGCCTGATCCAAACCATGCGCTCCGCACGAACGATCTGGCTTTGGGTGCTGGCCGCCCCTGCGGTACAGGCCGCAGGGTTTGGGCCACCGGAGGGCACGCTGCCCCTTCACCCTTTGACTGTGGCCGTGCCTGCTGGCGCGCTGTCGCCGTTGCGGTCCGCCTCGCTCTTCCGCGAAGAGTCCAGCACGGGGGCGGCGCCCACTTACTACCTCGGTGCGGGTGTTGCAGGCTCGCGCCTGCAAATCCCTGACTCGCCGGGCGCTACGGCGTGGCAGGTCGTACCCACCGCCGATTGCGTACGCCTGGAGCCCGTGCCCCCCGCACTGCTGCACACCCCGTCCGTGCAGGCAGTGCTGGTGCAACAGAATCCGCTGCCCATGGAGTGCGCTGCCGCCTTCGAGGGGAGCTGTACCAGCCGTGACGACAAACTGCGCATCACCACGACCTTCGAGGGCCGGCGCCGCGCGGCGCGCGTGGGTGGCGGCTTTTTCGGCACCGAAGGCACCATAGACACCACCTTCTACACGGGTGTGCGCACCCTCAGCATCGAACACCTGCCCAGCCGTCTTATGCTGCGCATGCAAGAACGCCTGAACAACAGCAACGGCTACAGCGCACCGCAGACAGCCATCCGGTATCTGCCAGAGCTGCAGCGCCTTTTGCTGCTGGGCGCCTCAGAGGCGCAGGGCATGCCTCTGGCGCAATGTGTTGCCCTGCCCCCGCGATAAAGGCTGTCCCACTGCGACTCAACGGACCGATACCCGCGCAATGCCCCGCGTGACCTCGGGACCTCGGGACCTCGGGACCTCGGGACCTCGGGACCTCGGGACCTCGGGACCTCAGGACCTCAGGACCTCAGGACCTCAGGACCTCAGGACCTCAGGCCTGCAAGTCTGCATCGGTCTCGCGCACCCAGGGCTGCTGCGCCTGCCACTGGTCCAGCCAGCCCGGTACCTGCTTCGCGGGCATGGGCCGCGCAATGCCATAGCCCTGGCCCAGCACACAGCCCATGGCCAGCAGCGTGCGGCCGTGGTCCACGGTCTCCACACCTTCGGCAATCACCTTTCGGTTGAACGCTTTGGACAGGCCCACCACACCCTGCACAATGGCCAGGTCGTCGCGGTCTTCGAGCATGTCGCGCACAAAGCTCTGGTCGATCTTGAGCAGCTCTGCAGGCAGCTTTTTCAGGTAGGTCAGCGACGAATAACCGGTCCCAAAATCGTCCAGAGCAAACCGCACGCCCAGTTCGGCGCATGCGTGCATCAGGCCAGATACCTGGGCCATGTCCTGCAACGCGCTGGTCTCCACAATCTCCAGCTCCAGCGCCGACGAAGGCACCGAGGGATGCGCTGCCAGTGCCTGGCGCAGCTTGTGCACAAAGTCCTCTTGCTGGAGCTGCTTGGAGAACACGTTGACGCTGACCGGCATGCGCAGCCCCACCGCCAGCCACTGCGCCATTTGCGACAGGGCCATGTCCAGCACCCGCTCGCCAATCGCAATCGCCATATCGTGGTCTTCAATCACCGGCAGGAACTGGCTCGGGGCCAGCAGGCCCCGCTGCGGATGCAACCAGCGGACCAGCGCCTCCATCCCCACCACCTCACCTGTCTGCATGTTGACCTGGGGCTGGTAGTACAGCACCAGCTCCCGCTGCGCGATGGCGGTGGCAATCTGCTCCAGGCTTTCGCGCTTGATCCGGATGGCCGCATCGCTGGCCACATCAAACAGGTGGAACCGATTCTTGCCCGCCTGCTTGGCCAGGTACATGGCCTGGTCGGCATGGCGGATGAGCTGCTCCGAACTGGAACCATCCTGCGGGTAGATGGTGACGCCAATGCTGGCAGACACCTGCAGGGATTGCCCGTTCACCAGCAACGGCTCGGCCGCCACCTGCAACAGCCGCAACAGCAGGGGCTCGCAGTCCTGCTCGGCCGTCAGGTCGATCATGACGGCCACAAACTCGTCCCCACCAATGCGCGCGAGCGTGTCGCCATCGCGCAGTGCAGAACGCAGACGCTTGGCAATCGCCACCAGAAACTCGTCGCCCGCCGCATGGCCATACCGGTCGTTGATGTCCTTGAAGCCATCCAGATCCAGAAACGCCACCGCCAGCGACTTGTTGCGACGCACACAGTGCGCCATGGCCTGCTGAAGCCTGTCGGCCAGCAGAACGCGGTTGGGCAGGTGCGTCAGCATGTCAAAGTGCGCCACCTCGGCCAGCTGCTCGTTGATGCGGCGCATCTGTGCATTGGCAGCCTCCAGCTCGGCCTGGCTGCGCAGGCGCTCCGTGATGTCGCGAACGATCATGCTGCTGTATTGGCGGCCTTCACTGTCGCCATAAATGCTGGAGCTGATCTCGGCGGTGAAGTGGCTGCCATCACCCCGGACCATGGTCAGCAGGCCGGCCGCCTGCCCCCTCTGCTGGCGCTGTACCAGCAGCTCCTGCAACCGGGGGTCGGCAGGGTCGGCCAGCCCCATGCGCCCCCGGGCGATGATTTGTGCCTCGCTCAAGTCAAACAGCCGGCAAGCCGCCTGGTTCACGGCCAGCACGGTGCCATCGGGCGAGGTCAGCAACACGGCGTCCATGCTGTTGTCAAACAGCGCCTGGAACTTGAGTTCGCGGTCCTGGAGTTGCGACGTCAGCTTGCGCCGCATGGTGATGTCGACAAAGGTCACCACGATCTTGTCGAGCTGTCCATCGGTGGTGAACCACGGGTCGGCCCGGCTCAGCACCCAGCAGATGCCTGCATCCTTGCCACGGACGATGCCTCCCACCACCCCGTTGACAGGTTCACGGGTCGCAAGCACCCGGGAGGCGGGGTAGTCGGAAACCGGCATGACGGCCCCCTGCTCGTTCACGAAGGACCAGGCCGGGTCGATCAGTTGCTTGCCGGTCATCTGCTCAAAACTCAGCCCCAGCAGGTTACTGGCCTCGGCGTTGCATCGCACCACAGCGCCCGTCGCATCGTGGATGACCAGACCCGTCATCAGGTTGTCGATGAGGGAGCGCTGCTCGGTCTCGCTCTCACGCAGCACCCTTTCCACCGCCAGCCGCTGCTGCTCGGCTTCGTGCTCGCGGCGAGCGAGGCGCAGCGACACGAGCTTGATAAACACCAGCAACAGCGCCGTGAGCGCCAGGGGAGTGTCGATGCTGCGGGCCCAGACCTGAAAGAACCGACTCTCGGGCTGCCCGACAAAGACGGTCGCAGGGAGCCTGTCGAGCCGGTGGAACAGGTTGATAAAGTTCTGCCCCTTCAACAGCGCATTGGGTCCCTCGACCCGCCCTTGCAGGGGGAACTGGTGCTGCGCGAGATACCGTACCAGCACCCCGTCCCGACGCATGCCATACACCTCGTCCTTGGTGACCGTGGCGGGCACCGGAAGCCGGGTCATCAGGTAGCCGTCATCGCGCAGCACACCCACTGTGAGCTGCTGCACCAGCGGCGCGTCTTTCCAGAGCGACTCCAGAAAATCGACCGGAAACACATCTGTCAGCACCGCCCGGGGCTTGCCTTGCGCATCCCGCAGCACATAACGCAGCGTGAACACCCAGTCCTGGCTCTGCGCGTCGCGCTGGGGTCGTCCCAGGTAGATGTCGTGCTGGTCCTTAGTGTCCCGCGCAAAGTCTTGAAAGCCGGATTGATCCACCAGGCCGGGTTGGCCGTTCCTGTCCGCCGCATGGGACGAGGCCAGCACCTTGCCGTTCATTTCGCTCAGGGATATCTCGCTGACTTCGGGGCGGTGCTTGCGGTAGTCCGTCAGCAGTTGCTGTGCCAGCGCCAGGTTGTCGATACCACCGGGCGAGATGGCGATGGTTTCTGCCAGGCTGAACAGGCCAGCGCGTTTGGAGAGAAAGAAGGTGTCCAGCGTCCGCGTCAGCAGCACCAGGTTGGACTGCATGTGCTCCTCTTCACGGTCCTTGACCTGCCTCCATTCGTCAAAGGCGTACAGGCCAAACATGAAGAGAACCGACGCGATGACCAGATTGGTCACCTTGTTGATGCTGCTGGCAGCCGCGCTTGCTGGGATGGTTGAATTCATTCAGAAAGCACAAAGCAGCACGTCGGTGCGGTGTTGGAAGTCCCCTCCCCGGCTCTATTCGTTTTCTTCTATCGTTGCCGAAGTCATCCTAACAGGTAACAAAAAGAACAGGAGGTTGAATGAGAAGGCGCGGTATGGGGTCGGCGGTATGGGCACAGTGCTCCGCGCCTGGGTGCCTGTGGAGCCGTATTCACTGGCTACCGCAGGGCCACCAGCAGAGGGAAGAAGTGGCACGGGTGCTGGGTGCTCGCAGAGGCTTGCCTTCCACTCTGTCGTCAAACCACCGGTGCAAATCGCCCAAACACTATCTTTTTAATAGCAATCAAGGCATTTATCACGTGCGCTACCGGCCGAATAGTCCAAAAAATGAGCCACCAGCCCCCGCCACGGGGCTCAAGTGACGGGACGGACGGTCAGCTGGCAGTCACCAGCGTCCGCATCCAGTCGGGCAGCGGCGCGGCCTTCTGCTGCGGAAAGTCCACCCAGATCGTCGTAGCTCCGCCCGCTGCGCATATCACGCCCGGCTGGTCCACGCGCTCCATCGTGCCCCAGGTCTCGAACGTGGTGCGGCCCGGGTCGCTCACGTAGAGCTTGAGCAACACGTCGGCCGGGTATTCGAGCTGCTTGTAGAAATTGCAGAACGCATTGACGATGACAGGCCCCTGTCCGCGCGGGTCGGGGTTGCAGCCCACCGACACCATCCACTCGATGCGCGCGGTTTCCAGGTAGCGGAAGTACACGGTGTTGTTGACATGGCCCATCGCATCCATGTCGCCCCAGCGCACCGGGAACCGCATCTCAAAGACCAGCTTCTTGACCTCAGGGATTTCGATCTTCATACCCGCTCGTGCCCCAGGGATCAGACCGCGAAGCCGTCGTCGGCTGCGATCACCGCGCCATTCACAAAATGGCTCTGGTCACTGGCCAGCATCACCAGCAGCGCATCCAGGTCCTGCGGCTGGCCCACGCGCTTGCGCGGCAGCATGTCCATGAGCTTCTTGCCCTGCTCGGTCTGCCAGTGGTGGTGGTTGATTTCCGTGTCGATGTAGCCGGGGCAGATCGCATTCACGTTGATGCCGAACCGGCCCCACTCCAGGGCCATCGCCCGGGTCATCTGCACCACAGCTGCCTTGCTCATGCAATAGGCGCCGATCTGCGGCAGCACCTTCAGGCCCGCCATCGAAGCGATATTGATGATGCGACCGCCGGTGAAGCTGCCCGGCGCTGCACCACGGGAGCGGGCCAGCATGCGCTTGCCCACCTCTTGCGCCACAAAGAAGGCGCCCTTCACATTGGTGTCGAAGATGAAGTCATAGTCCTCGGGCGTCACGTCCTGGATGCGCTGGGTGGTGCTCACGCCCGAGTTGTTGACCAGAATGTCGATGGAGCCCATTTCGGTCTCGGCATGGGCCACGGCGGACTTGATGGAGTCGTGGTCGGTCACATCGAGTTCGATCACATGGGCATCACCGCCCTCGCCTTCGATGCGCGCGCGCAGCTCCTTGAGTTTTTCCACCCGGCGGCTGGCCAGCACGACGCCTGCGCCAGCGCGGGCCAGGGTGCGGGCAAACTGCGCGCCCAGGCCGCTGGACGCGCCCGTGATGAAGGCCACGCGGCCGGACAAGTCGATGCTGTATGCCATTTAGAGTCTCCCTACTGATCAAAATAGAACGGTCGTTCGATTGTCTATATTCCGTGAATACAATCAGTCGCCAGACAGACAGGGCGCGGTCGGCGCTCTGTAGAAAATAATCCATTATCAAACGCCCGACGAGAAGCCCATGACCAACGAAGAAATCCTCGCCCAATACGGCCCCCGCGAATCCATGGAATACGACGTGGTGGTCGTTGGCGGCGGCCCTGGCGGCCTTGCCACTGCGATCCGCCTGAAGCAACTCGCGGCCGAAAAAGGCCAGGACGTCTCGGTGGTGGTGCTGGAAAAAGGCTCCGAGCCCGGTGCGCACATCCTGTCGGGCGCCATCATGGACCCCAAGGCCCTCACCGAGCTGATCCCCGACTGGAAAAAGCGCGGCGCTCCGCTGAACCAGCCCGTCACCGACGACGCTTACATCTTCCTCAGCGAAAAATCGGGCTTTCGCGTGCCCAACATGTTCCTGCCGCCGTTTGCCCACAACCACGGCAACTACATCATCAGCCTGGGCAACCTGACCAAGTGGCTGGGCGAACAGGCCGAAGCCCTGGGCGTGGAGATCTTCCCCGGCTTCACTGCGGCTGAAGTGCTCTACAACGACAACGGCTCCGTCAAGGGCGTGGCCACCGGCAACATGGGCGTTGGCAAGGATGGCGAGCCCACCGAGAACTTCCAACTCGGCATGGAACTGCTGGGCAAGTACACCGTTTTTGCCGAAGGCGCACGCGGCCACCTGGGCAAGCAGCTGATTGCCAAGTTCCACCTCGACAAGGACCGCGACCCGCAGAGCTTCGGCATTGGCGTGAAGGAACTGTGGGAGATCGACCCCAAGAAGCACCAGCCCGGCTTTGTGATGCACACCGCCGGCTGGCCCATGGAGAACGACACCTACGGCGGCGCCTTCCTGTACCACCTGGAGGGCAACAAGGTGGCACTGGGCTTCGTCACGGGGCTGGGTTATGCCAACCCCTACCTGAGCCCGTTCGAGGAGTTCCAGCGCTGGAAGACGCACCCCAACGTCCGCTACTACTTCGAAAATGAGAAGGGCGAGATCACGGCCAAGCGCCTGTCCTACGGTGCACGTGCCATCAACGCCAGCGGCATCAACGCACTGCCCAAGACCGTGTTCCCAGGCGGCGCCCTGGTGGGCTGCAATGCCGGCTACCTGAATGTCGGCCGCATCAAGGGCAGCCACGCCGCCATCAAGACCGGCATGCTGGCCGCCGAAGCCGCCTATGACGCCGTGGTGGCAGGCCGCCAGCACGACGAGCTGACCGCCTACCCCGAAGCCTTCGAAAAGAGCTGGCTGCACACCGAGCTGAACAAGGACCGCAACTTCAAGAACTGGTTCAAGTACGGCCTGACCACGGCCACACTGATGAACGGTTTCGAGCAGTTCGTGCTGCGCGGCCACATCCCCTGGACGTTGCACCGCGACAAGCCCGATCACGCGTACCTGAAGCCCGCCGCCGAGTGCAAGCCCATCGTCTACCCCAAGCCCGATGGCAAGCTCACGTTTGACCGCCTCTCCAGCGTGTTCATCAGCAACACCAACCACGAAGAGAACCAGCCCGCCCACCTCACGCTCAAGGACCCGAGCGTACCGGTCAACATCAACCTGGCCAAATACGCCGGCCCCGAGGCGCGCTATTGCCCGGCGGGCGTGTACGAGTTTGTGCCGGACACGACCAAGGGCGGTGATGCCCAGCGCCTGCAGATCAATGCGCAGAACTGCGTGCACTGCAAGACCTGCGACATCAAGGACCCCACGCAGAACATCGTGTGGGTCACGCCGGAAGGCGGTGGCGGTCCGAACTATGCAGGCATGTGAGCACCATCAGAATTCATAGCATCTAGTGCTTAAAGGGCCTGCGCTGCAGGCCCTTTTTTATTGATGTCTCTGGCACTGGCGCTCACGCGGCTGCGCGTGTGAGCTGAAACTGCCCCATCGCACCCGCCAGCCGGTTGGCCTGGTCCTTGAGGCTCTGGGCCGCTGCGGCGCCCTGCTCCACCAGCGCGGCGTTCTGCTGCGTCATGTGGTCGAGCTGGTCCACCGCCTGACTCACCTGGCCGATCTGCGTGCTCTGCTCGCTGCTGGCCTCGTTGATCTCGGACATCAGCGTGGTCACACGCTCCACGCTCTGTACGATGTCGCCCATCGTGGAACCTGCTGTCACCACCAGCCGGGCGCCGTCGCTCACCTTGTCCACGCTGGTGGAGATCAGCGCCTTGATCTCGCGCGCCGCATTGGCGCTGCGCCCTGCGAGGCCCCGCACCTCGCTGGCCACTACGGCAAAGCCACGCCCCTGCTCGCCCGCACGGGCCGCCTCCACGGCCGCGTTGAGTGCGAGGATGTTGGTCTGGAAAGCAATGCCGTCGATGATGCCCACGATGTCGGCGATCTTCTTGCTGCTGGCATTGATCTCCTCCATGGTCTTGACCACCTGGTTGACCACTTCGCCCCCCTTGCTGGCCACTTCGGTGGCGTTCAGCGCCAGGGCATTGGCCTGGCGCGTGCTGTCGGCATTGGCGGCCACCATCTGCGCCAGCTGGGCAATGCTGGCCGCCGTCTGCTGCAGGTTGCTGGCGGCGTGCTCGGTGCGCATGCTCAGGTCGGTGTTGCCCGCTGCTACTTCGGAGCTGGCCACATGGATGGATTCGCCCGAGTCACGCACCTCGGTCACCACGTAGTGCAGCGACTCGACCATCTTGTCCAGCGCAGTGAGCAACTGGCCGATCTCGTCGGTGCGCTGGGTTTGCATGCGCACCGTGAGGTCGCCCCGCGCCACCACAGCAGCCGCCTCGGACGCCTGGCGCAGCGGCAGCACGATGGAGCGCCGCAGCAGCCAGCCAAACAGCGCCGACAGCGCCACCACCACCAGCACCGCCACGGCACTGATCCATTGCGCACGGGATGCATCGGCAATCATGCTGTCCCCCGCCTTCAGGGATGACTGCTCGGAAGCTGCGAGCAACTGGTCGATGGACCGCAGGTATTGGGTCAACGCGGCTGCGTGCTCCTGCAGCTCTTTCTGGCTGATGATCTTGGCTTCCAGGGCGTTTTGCACCAGTGCGTCCCGCAGCGCGGCATATTTCTGGCGTTCGGCCTGGGCCTGTGCCCACAGCGGCCTCGCGCTCTCGCTGGAAGACGCCTGCGCCAATGCCTCGTCGATGCGCTTGCGCATTGCGTCTTCGGCGGCGATCTGATTGCGCATTTCGGCCACCAGGGGGAACACATCGGACGACAACGTGGCCCGCAATGCAATCTGGCCGATATAGACCGACTGGGTTTTCCAGTCGCGCACGGTGCGTTCGATGGGCAGTTGCTCCGTGGTCAAC
This sequence comes from Acidovorax sp. 22279, assembly GCF_052045435.1. Lineage (NCBI taxonomy): Bacteria > Pseudomonadati > Pseudomonadota > Betaproteobacteria > Burkholderiales > Comamonadaceae > Acidovorax > Acidovorax sp. 22279. Next base: position 189,895 of record NZ_JBQEOV010000010.1, on the reverse strand, counting down.
AATGTGGCCTGACGGCTCGTGTCCTGCCCTGTGAGCCAGGTGGTGGCCCCCAGCAGCGCCACCGCAAAGCCCAGAATGCCAAAGCTGGCCGCCAGCTTTTGTCCCACGCTCAGAGTCCGGCGGTGCCGCGCAGGTGCAGGGCTCTGAGCGGCAGCGTCTGGAACGGCACGGCTGAACTCCGCGTCGGCCGGTGCGGCGGAGAAGGCGGCGCCGCCAGGCGCCCCGGATGTGGCGGGCAAATAGTTCATGAGCGTTCTCCTGTTTCATTTCCCGCACCGTGCGGGGGTCGAAGTCGGTGGTGACCAGCGCCGTGCACCGTGCGCCCCCAAAGGCTCACAGCACACAACACCTGCCCCACCGGGGTCAGCGGGCCATCACGTCAGGACGTGACACATTCGCCAAAGCCACCACCGCCGGGGGTGGCGATCTCGAACACATCGCCGGGCTCCATCAGCGCTGCGCCAATGTGGCCCAGCTCCTCCACCTGACCGTTGGCACGCAGCACGCGGTTGGCACCAGGCCTGCCCGGCTGGCCGCCCGCCATGCCAAAGGCGGGGTTCAGTCGCCCGTTGGACAAGATGCTGGCCGTCATCGCCTCCAGGAAGCGCACGCGCCGCACGCCGCCATCGCCACCCGCCCAGCGGCCTGCGCCGCCCGAGCCGCGCTGGATCTCGTAGCTGTCGAGCACCACCGGGAAGCGGAACTCCAGCACCTCGGGGTCGGTGAGACGCGAGTTGGTCATATGGGTCTGGACCACGCTGGTGCCGTCAAAGCCGCGCACCGCCCGGCCCGACGCGTCCAGCACCGCACCCGCACCGCTACCACCGGCAATGGTTTCGTAGTACTGGTACTGCGCATTTCCGAAGGTGAAGTTGTTCATGGTGGGCTGGCTGCCCGCCATCACGCCCAGGGCGCCAAACAGCGCATTGGTGATGCAGGTGGAGGTCTCCACATTGCCTGCCACCACCGAGGCCGGCGGGTTGGGGTTGAGCATGGAGCCTTGCGGAATGATCACCTGCAGGGGCTTGAGGCAACCGGCGTTGAGCGGAATGTCATCGTCCACCAGCGTGCGGAACACATACAGCACGGCCGCCATGCACACAGCACGCGGGGCGTTGAAGTTGTTCATCTGCTGCGGGCTGGTGCCTGCAAAGTCGATGACCGCGCTGCGCTCGGCCACATTGACCTTGACCGACACGCTGATCTGCGCGCCGTTGTCCAGCGGCAGGGTGAAGCTGCCGTCCTTGAGCTGCGTGATCACACGGCGCACGGACTCTTCGGCGTTGTCCTGCACATGGCGCATGTAGGCCTGCACAACATCCAGGCCAAACTGGTCCACCATCTTCGACAGCTCCTGCACGCCTTTTTCGTTCGCCGCGATCTGTGCGCGCAGGTCGGCCAGGTTCTGCTGCGGGTTGCGGCTGGGGTATGGCGTGGTGCCGCCGCCCGTGGCCAGCAGGGTGCGCACCTCCTCTTCCAGAAAGATGCCCCGGCCCACCAGCTTCACGTTGTTGATCTGCACACCTTCTTCATCAATGCGCGTGGAGAACGGTGGCATGGACCCCGGCGTGGTGCCGCCAATGTCCGCGTGGTGGCCCCGGCTTCCCACATAAAACGTGGGTTCGTTGCCCTCGGCCACGTACACCGGGGTGATCACCGTCACGTCCGGCAGATGGGTGCCACCGTGGTACGGGTCGTTGAGCATGTACACGTCGCCCGGGTGCATTTTGCCCGCGTTCTCGCGGATCACGGTCTTGATGCTCTCGCCCATGGACCCAAGGTGCACGGGCATGTGGGGCGCGTTGGCGATCAGGTTGCCGGCCGCGTCGAACAGCGCGCAGCTGAAGTCCAGGCGCTCCTTGATGTTCACCGAGTAGGCCGTGTTCTGCAGCTGCAGCCCCATCTGCTCGGCAATGTTCATGAACAGGTTGTTGAACACCTCCAGCAGCACTGGGTCCACCGTGGTGCCCGCGGCGTACTGCACCTTGCGGGCCGTCACGCGGTCCAACACCAGGTGGTCCAGGTCGGTCAGGCGCGCAGACCAGCCGGGCTCCACCACGGTGGTGGTGTTCTTCTCGGCAATGATGGCCGGGCCGGGGATCACGTCGCCGGGGTGCAGGTCCTCGCGCACTACCAAGGCAGCGTCGTGCCAGGCGCCGCCCGAGTACATCTTCACCATCTCGCGCTGCGGGTGCTTGCGGTGCGGGTGCACGGGCAGGCGCGGCTCGGCGGGAGCGTCGCCTGCAATCATGGCCTCGACCGACACGGCCTCCACCACCAGGCCCTTGCCCGCCATGAGGAAGGCAAAACGCTGCCGATAGGCGGCCTCAAAGGCAGTCTGGATGCTGGCCATGTCGCCAAAAGGCACCACCAGGGCCGAGTCGGTGCCCTCGTAGCGCACATGCACGTTGTGGCGTACCTGCACCGGGTTCGCACTGACCTGTTGGCGCTCCAGCTCGGCCTGCGCGGCAGCGCCCAGCGTATCCAGGCGCTCGGCGATCAAGGGCAGAGATTCAGCCGCCAGCGGCATCTCCACCGCTTGCTCGCGGATCACGGTCTGGTCAGCCAGGCCCATGCCGTAGGCGCTGAGCACACCCGCCAGCGGGTGCACGAACACGCGCGACATGCCCAGGGCATCGGCCACCAGGCACGCGTGCTGGCCGCCTGCACCACCAAAGCACTGCAGGGTGTAGCGCGTCACGTCATAGCCGCGCGCCACGCTGATCTTTTTGATCGCGTTGGCCATCTGCTGCACGGCAATCTGGATGAAGCCTTCGGCCACTTCTTCGGGCCTACGCTGGGTCTGCGCAGCAATTTCTTCAAAGCGGGCACGCACTGCGTCAGCGTCCAGCGTCTCGTTGACTGCGGGGCCGAACACGCTGGGGAAATAGCGGGGCTGCACCTTGCCCACCATCACATTCGCATCGGTCACGGCCAGGGGGCCGCCCCGGCGGTAGCTCACGGGGCCGGGGTTGGCGCCGGCGCTCTCGGGGCCGACGCGAAAACGGGCACCGTCGTAGGCCAGCACCGAGCCGCCGCCAGCCGCCACCGTGTGGATGCTCATCATGGGGGCGCGCATGCGCACGCCCGCCACGTGGGTCTCGAACTCGCGCTCGAACGCACCGGCGTAGTGACTCACATCAGTGGACGTTCCGCCCATGTCAAAGCCGATGACCTTTTCATGCCCGGCCAGGCCCGCCGTGCGCGCCATGCCTACGATGCCACCTGCGGGCCCCGACAGAATCGCATCCTTACCCTGGAAGGTACCCGCATCGGTGAGGCCCCCCGAAGACTGCATGAAGAACAGCTTGACGCCCGGCATCTCGCTGGCGACCTGCTCCACATAGCGGCGCAGGATGGGTGAGAGGTAAGCATCCACCACGGTGGTATCGCCCCGGCTCACGAACTTCATCATGGGGCTGGTTTCGTGCGAGGTGCTGATCTGCGTGAAGCCCACTTCCTGTGCGATGCGCTTGGCCGCCTGCTCGTGCTGGGTGTAGCGGTAGCCATGCATGAACACAATGGCCACGCTGCGCAGGCCGCGACCGTAGGCGGCCAGCAGGTCACCGCGCAAGGTGGCTTCGTCCAGGTTCTGCAGCACGCCACCATGGGCGCCCATGCGTTCGCGGGCCTCGATGACTTCGGTGTAAAGCAGCTCGGGCAGCTGGATGTGGCGGTCAAACAGGCGTGGGCGGTTCTGGTAGGCAATGCGCAGTGCATCGCGAAAGCCGCGTGTGGTGACAAGCAGCGTGGGCTCGCCCTTGCGCTCCAGCAGCGCGTTGGTGGCCACGGTGGTGCCCATCTTCACGCATTCCACCTGCGCGGGGGTGACGGGCTCGCCAGGCTTCAGGCCCAGCAGGTGACGAATGCCTGCCACGGCCGCGTCCTTGTACTGCTCGGGGTTCTCGGACAACAATTTGTGGGTGGTCAGCGAGCCATCGGGTCGCTTGGCCACGATGTCGGTGAAGGTGCCGCCCCGGTCGATCCAGAACTGCCAGCGTGGGGTGTGCGTTTGGGGTGTGATGGTGGTCATGTGTAGTGGCTCCGAGATAAAAAAGTTGAAAGACGTGGTGGCGGTGTGGCTAGGCCATGGCAACGCTGGCGGGCGCCAGCCTTTGCATGACCTGCCACACGGCAGGAATGGGGGGAGCGGTGGCAAGGGCCAGCTCGACGGGGCACCAGGGGCCAGCCAAGGAGGCGGCCCAGGCCATCACGGGCAAGATGTCTACCGGCGGGAGGGTCTGCATGGTGTCGATCACGATGCGAAGCTCCTGCGCCAGGCGGTTGCCAGGGGCAAATCGCCAGTGGTATTGGCCGCCAGTCACGCACACGGCGCGGTTGTCCTTGGCAGTCATGGCAGACAGCCACAGGCATTGAAAGTCTGTGCAGGCCGGTGCCGGGGGATCGGTCAGGCAAAAGGTGTAGGCGTTTTCATAAGCACGGCCAAAGTTGCGCACCAGCGTCTCGGCAATGGCCTCGCGGCCCAGGGTGCAGGCCAGGGCATGCCCTTCGCCCTGGCGCATCTCCATCTGCAGCAGCGCGCCACCGGCAAAGGCTTGCGCGATGAGGTGCGGGCGATTGAGGTCCTTGGCGCGCAGGTACATCTCTATGGTGTCCGAGGGCGTGTGCATGGTGCTTCTCCTGAAGGGCGTGCAGGGAAGGTCAGCGCTGCGTGTAGTACGGGATGAAGATCTGGTTGGCCTCGCTGCCCACCGAGCGCACCCACTCGCGCGAGAACCGTTCGCCCAGGCGCTTGAGTTCGGCATCAAAATCCGCTGGCGCACGATCCACCTTGATGCCCTTGCGCTGCAGCTCGGCCACCGACTCTTCGGCCACCGCAGCGCTCATGGCCCAGCCGCGCGTTTCTGCCTCGGCGGCGGCCTTGGTCACCGCCTGGCGTGCGGGTGCAGGCAGTGCGTCAAAAGCCTGCTGATTCACAAACACGATGTTCTTGGGAAACCAGGCGTTGATGCCGTAGTACTGCTTGATCTGTCCCCAGACCTGGTTCTCGACCCCGGTGAGGGCCGAGGTGATCATGGAATCGAGCTTGCCGGCCGACAGAGCCTGGTTGACTTCGACCATGGGCACATCCACGGGCGTGGCGCCCAGCAGTTCGGCAATGCGCACAGTGCCGGGGTTGTAGGTGCGCATGCGCGTGCCCTTGAAGTCGGCGGACGAGCGCACGGGGTTGATCGAGAACAGCCCCTGCGGCGGCCAGGGCACGGCGTACAACGCTTTGAGCCCCTTGCTGGCCATGTGCGACTCGATCAACGGCCGCTGTACATCCCACATGTGCCGCGCGTCCGCATAACTGCGCACCACGAACGGCACAGCATCCGCCCCGGCGATGGGGATGTCCCGCACCAGGTTGGTCATGATGGTCTCTCCCGCCTGGGCCTTGCCCTCCTGCACGGCCTGGTGGATATCGTTCAGCTTGAACAAGGCGTTGTTGGCGTGGACCTCGATGCGCAGAGCACCTGCCGAGGCACGCTCCACATCCTGCGCAAACTGCACGAGATTGCGGGTATGAAACGACTCCGCGCGGTAACCCGTGGCCAGCTTCCACTGGGTCTGGGCGTGCAGCACCGGGGCCACGGCGAGCGCGGCCAACAACACCAAAGTTTTCATGGGGAACTCCTGCGCGGACGTTTCAGGCGTGGGTGCTGGGGGTCAGCCCTGCATCTGGCGTGGCAGCCAGAGCACGACATCGGGCACGAAGTACGTCATCACGACGGCCACAATCATCAGAGCGAACAGAGGCAGCGCCGTGCGTGCGATCCAGGTCACTTCGCGCCGCGTCATGCCCTGCAACACGAAGAGGTTGAAGCCCACAGGAGGCGTGATCTGCGCCATCTCGACCACCAGCACGATGAAGATGCCGAACCACACTAGGTCAAAGCCTGCAGCCTCCACCGTGGGCAGCAGCACTGCGATGGTCAGCACCACCATGGAGATGCCGTCCAGGAAGCAGCCCAGCACAATGAAGAACACGATGAGCAGCAGCATCAGCGCAAAGGGCGACAGGTGCAGCGCGCCGATGAACTCTGCCAGGTGCCGTGGCAGGCCAATGAAGCCCATGGCCAGCGTGAGGAACGCGGCACCCGCCAGGATGAGGCCGATCATGCAGTACACGCGGCAGGCCGCGACCAGCCCTTCCTTGAAACGCTCCCAGTTCAGCGAACCCTCGATCTTGGCCAGGATCAACGACCCGGCCACACCCAGCGCGGCAGCTTCGGTGGCGGTGGCAATGCCGCTGTAGATGGCGCCCAGCACCACGACGATGAGCGACACGACGGGAATCAGGTGGCGGGAGGCATACAGCTTTTGCACAAAGCTGAGGCGCGCGTCAGGCGCAGGCACCTTGTCTTTGTTGAACAGGGCCCACACGACGATGTAGCCCATGAACAGCGCAGCCAGCATCAGCCCCGGAATCACCCCTGCCAGGAACAGCTTGGAGATCGAAACGTTGGCCGCCACGCCATAGACGATCATGATGATCGACGGCGGAATCAACAGACCCAGGGTGCCCGCACCAGCCAGCGTGCCCACGGAGATATCTTCGGGATAGCCGCGCTGCTTGAGTTCAGGCAACGTGATCTTGCCGATGGTGGCGCAGGTAGCGGCCGACGAGCCCGAGATCGCGGCAAAGATGGTGCAGCCCACCACATTCACATGCAAAAGGCGGCCTGGTAGGCGCTCCAGCCACGGCGCCAGGCCCTTGAACATGCTGCTTGACAGCTTGCTGCGGAAAAGGATCTCGCCCATCCACAAAAACAGCGGCAGAGCCGTCAGCGTCCAGCTGGAGGTAGACCCCCAGATGGTCAGCATCATGCTGTCGCCCACCGGGCGGTTGGTAAAAAACTCCATGCCGACCAAGGCCACTGCCAGCAGTGACAGGCCGATCCACAGGCCCGATCCGAGCACTGCGAACAGCACCACGATCAGACCCAAAGCAATGATGACGTCCATGATGAGTTCTCCTGGATCGGGTTATTCGGAACGGGCTGCTTCGGACACAGCCATGAACGCCACACCCTGGAAGCGCAGCACCAGCGCATGGGCAAACGCCAGCGCAAAACCAATACAGCCCATGGCCATGCTGATCTGAGGAATCCACAGCGGCGAGGCGTCGGCTGCCGGCGAGATGTCATGGGTGACGTAGGAGATCCATACCGACCGCACGGCATAGCAGGCGATGTACACCGACAGCACCAGCGCGCTGACCAGGCAGAACCACTCGAAGGCACTGCGCCAGCGGGCGGGCAGCCTGTCCAAGATGAGCGTCACGCGGATGTGATCGCCGTTTTGCAGCGTGCTGGGCAGCGCAAAGAACAAGGCGGCGGCAATGGCGTAACCCGCGTAAGCGTCGAGCCCGTCGATGTTGAGGTGGATGACTTCGCGGGCAAAAACGCCCAGCGTGACTGCGCCGAACGCGGCCAGCATCGACAAGCCGGACAGCAGCATCAGCAGCCTGTAGAAATTTCGGACGAGTTTGTCCATGGCGTACTCCTGTAACGCTTGAAAAAGAGGGGGATCGGTAACGAGATTGCGGGGGTAGCGCGCGGTGCGCTACCCGGCCCCGTGGGGGCCTTCAGACACGTTCAGACACGACTACTTCTTGCGGTAGGCGTCGATGATGGCCTGCCCTTCGGCCCCGGCCGATTTCACCCAGTCGGCAGTCATGGATTCGCCGATACTGGCCAGCTCCTTCTTGATGGTGTCGCTGGGCTCGGCCACTGTCATGCCCTTGGCCGACAGCTCCTTGATGAATTCCTTGTCCACACGCTCGCTGGTGGCCCAGCCGCGTTCTTCGGCGGCAGCTGCAGCTTTGAGCACAGCGTCCTGCAGGGGCTTGTCGAGGGCATCAAAGGCCTTCTGATTCACCACCGTGGCATTGCGCGGCAGCCATGCGCTGACGGGGTAGAAGTACTTGACCTGTTCGTACAGCTTGGACTCCACGCCGCTGGCGCTCGATGTCAGAAAGTTCTGCACCGTGTTGGTCGCCAGGGCCTGGCCCAACTCCGACAGCTGGATCGTCACGGGCTGCGCCTTGAGCAGCTGGGCAATGCGCGTGGTGGCAGGGTTGTAGGCGCGCATCTTGGTGCCCGCAAAGTCTGCGGGCGTGCTCACCGGCTTGAGCGAATACAGCGACTGGCCGGGCCATGGCACCGAGAACAGCACCTTCACGCCCTGTGCGGCGAGCAGCTTCTCTTGCGCGGGCTTGGCGGCCAGGTACAGACGCTTGGACTCTGCATAGGTGGTCGCCAGGAAAGGGATAGAGTCCACCCCAAACAACGGGTTCTCGTTGGTGGCGCCCGACAGGATGAACTCTGCCGAAGGCACCTGCCCGGTCTGCACCGCACGCTTGATCTCGTTGGCCTTGTACAGCGAACCACCGGGGTGCAGGGTGATCTTGAGCTTGCCGCCAGTGAGCTTGTCCACTTCATCGGCGAACTGCTGCACGTTTTGCGTCTGGAAGCTGTTGGCACCGTAGCCGGTGGGCAGGTCCCACTTGACCTGGGCCTGGGCCGCACACACGCTGAGGACAGCCGTCATACACAGTGCAAATTTTTTCATGGGGAGACTCCTGGGGGTAAGCCGCTTAGAAGCTGGCGAGTTGGTGGTTAAGAAGATCGGTGACCAGCATGCAACCCGGGGCGTGGGTGATGCAGAAGGCCGGCTGGGCATTGAGGATGGCCGATTGCGGTGTCACGCCGCAGGCCCAGAAAACAGGGATCTCACCGGGCATCAGCGCCACGGCATCCCCGTAGTCGGGATGGGCCAGATCGGCGATGCCGATGAGTGCCGGGTCTCCGATATGCACAGGCGCGCCATGCACATTGGGAAACCGCGAGGTGACCTGCACGGCCCGAATCACATCTGCTGCAGGCATGGGACGCATGGTCACCACCATGGGGCCACCGAAGGGGCCCGCCGGCTCGGTTTGCACATTGGTGCGGAACATGGCTACGTTCTTGCCTTCCTCGACGTGGCGCAGGCGGATGCCTGCCTCGATCAATGCGGACTCGAACGAGAACGAGCAACCGAGAACGAAGGTGACCAAGTCAGAGCGCCAGAGGCTGGCGATGTCCGCCACCTCTTCCGACATTTCACCGTGACGCCAGATGCGATATAGCGGTACATCGCTGCGAATGTCGATGCCCTTGCCCAGTGAAGGCAAGGTGAACTGTCCGGGCTCGCTGACCGCCAGCACAGGGCAAGGCTTGGGGTTGCGTTGACAGAACCGGAGGAAGTCACTGGCAAGCACCTCGGGGAGGATGACCACGTTGCCCTGGACATGGCCATCCGCGAGACCACTGGTATGCGATGTCCACAGGCCCTTGCGGATGGTGTCACGGACATGGATCGGGTTACTGGCACCTTCGGAGCCAAACACCGCGAGCGAATTTTCTTGAACGAAGTCCACCGTTTTTCCTTGCATTGAGAAATGTCAATTGCATGACGTTGGGCAGATTGTGTTGGGGGGCGACAGCCCCTGGCAAATTCAAAAAATTTCTATCAGCTCATCGATTTTTTCCATGCACTTCATTGGGGAGAGTAGAACCAACTTGGTGCCAAGGGGAAACCCTGAGAGAAAATTTACGGGTAAACCCTGACACCAACGAATCCCTGGATTGCAGGAAAAAATGGCATGCGCCGCGCACACCCGACAGGGTGCACCGAAGCTTTTTGACGAAAGGCTCAGCCCTTGCGAGGGCGGCGGGCTGGCGCGGACTGTTGCTGCTCAATGAAGTCCAGCGCCGACCGCACCACGGCCTCCATGGCGGGTGACGAGGGGTCTTCGCGGTAGCTCACATGGATGGGCAGCGGCCGCAATGCGGTGTCGCAAGCCAGTGCACGCAGGTCTGGAAACGCCAGCAGGCGCTGCACTGCCAGGCGCGGCAAAGTTGCCACACCAAAGCCGCCCTGCACCAGCTGCACCATCGCAGAAATCGACGAGATGGTGTGCACGCAACGCGGCTCCACCTGGGCCTGGCGCAGCGTGTCGAGCAGGGACACGTGTGGCTGCGAGCCACGCTGAAACGTCAGGATGTCAGCGCCTGCAAAGTCTTCCAGCGCATAGCGGCGCTTGCGGTGCGTTTTGCTGTTGCCCACAAACACCATCTCCATGGGCGTCACCGCCTGGCTGCGGATGCCATCCGCGGCCGCCGGCAGGGCTGCGAAAACGGCATCCAGCGTGCCGCGGCGGATCTGGTCGAGCAACACGGGGGTGGTCTCGACCGTCAGCTCTAGCTCCAGCAACGGGTTGTCCTTGCGCAGCTGTTCCACCCACGGAATAAGCCACGAGTGCAGTACCGATTCGATGGCGCCCAGACGAATCGATACTTCCAAAGGGCCGCCTGATCCCATCTCGGTCTTGAGCTGGCGCTGTAGCTCCAGCATGCGCTTGGCATACACCAGGAACCGGGCACCGGCCACCGTGAGCTTGAAGTGCTTGTCACGCCGGTCCAGCAACAGCACGCCCAGCTCCTCTTCGAGTGCGGAGATGCGGCTGGACATCGCGGACTGGGTCAGGAAAAGCTTCTCGGCGGCGCGTGTCACGCTCTTGAGAGAGGCCACCCAGTAAAAGGCTTCGACAAAACGCAGGTTCATGGTGTTTTTCGGAAGGGCTGGGTGTGCCTGTGTACCAACGGCTTTGCGCACTGCCCAGACGGGCGCACTGTGATGGTGCGCGGTGTCGGAATCCACATGCCTTTTTCCGGCAAACACCGCGCTGTAAAAGCCATTGTGCCGTCGCATTTCAAGGACACAACGCAGAACTGCTCGCAGTTGGGGCGCTTGCTAAAAGTGCGTTGCCAGTTTTCTGCAAGGAATCTGCGGCGTCTTGCCACGCCACACCACCGGCCTACCCGGTGAACAAGGGCAGGTCTGCCTTCTTCAAGGTCCGCAGCACAAAGCTGGAGCGGCTGTGCCGTATGCCTTTGATCTTGTAGAGCTTCTCGCGCAGCAGGCGCTCGTAATCGCGGGTGTCCTTGACGACGATGCGCAGCAGGTAATCGTAGTCACCGGAGACCAGGTGCGCCTCGATCACTTCGGGAATGCTTGCCAGTGTCTCGCCAAACTTTTCGAGCGTGTTGTCGGAGTGGCTGTCGAGCGTGACCTGCACCAGCACCGTGTCGGCCAGGTCCAGCGACTGGGGGTTGATGCGCACCGTGTAGCCCTGGATGACACCCGCCTCTTCCATCTTTTTGATACGGCCCCAACACGGCGAAGGGCTGAGGCCCACGGCCTGCCCGATCTCTTGCAGGCTGGCGCGAGCGTTGGCCTGCAAGACAGCGAGAATTTTTCTATCCAGTCGATCCATCGGCCGGATTATTCAGCAAATCATGCGAATGCAGAAAATTATTCTGTACATTCAGCGAAATGCACCAAGTTCAGCAAATTCATCTGCAACACCCGGCGCATACTTCTTCCATCAAGGCGCTCTTACCGGAGCGCACAAATTGACAAGGCCCCGGCTGGTTACCGCCAGCACGGGGCCCTTGGCATTCCAGATGCCTCCCCAGATTGAATAGCCGCTTGCATCCGTCGGCGGCATGCGTCCTGTGTACGAACCTCGGCGCCCCACTCCAAAGAGGTGTCGCCAATGCAACTGCAAACGCGGGGTTGACCAGTTGATAAGCACGCTTACCAGCACAAACCCGGATGCCTGCGGCCATGCTGCACCGCCATAATTTGACTGAGGCCAGGGGTGGCTCTGCAAGGAGCCCAAGTGCCCCGTTCCCCTGCCCCAACATCAACAGGAGACACCATGCAATTGACCAAACTCGTCGTTGGACTGAGCCTTGCGCTCGGCTTTGTGGCCACCGCTGCTGCGCAGACCACTATGCGCATCAGCATCTCGACGGCCCAGAACTCCCACCAGGGTGTAGCCATCGACACGTTTGCCAAAGAGGTCGAAAAACGCACAGGGGGCCGTTACAAGGTACAGACCTTCTACAACGGTGCACTGGGTGGCGAGCGAGAGTCGATTGAAGCGGTGCAGCTGGGGACACAAGAGCTGGCGTTCAGTTCTACAGGCCCAGTGCCCAACTTTGTGCCTGAGACCAAGATCCTGGATGTCCCCTTCCTGTTCCGCGACAAGGCCCATGCACGCGCGGTGCTGGATGGACCCATCGGCCAGGACCTGCTGTCCAAGTTTGACGCCAAGGGTTTCAAGGCGCTGGCATGGGCCGAGAACGGCTTCCGCCACATGACCAACAGCAAGCGCGACGTGAAAGAGCCCGGTGACCTGAAGGGCCTGAAGATGCGCACGATGGAAAACCCCGTGCACATCGCCGCTTACAAGGGCTTTGGCATCATCACCACGCCCATGGCCTTCCCTGAAGTGTTCACGGCGCTGCAACAAGGCACGGTGGACGGTCAGGAGAACCCGCTGTCCGTCATCATCTCGGCCAAGTTCGATCAGGTCCAAAAGCACCTCACGCTCACCGGCCACGTGTACTCGCCCTGCATCTTCGTGATGAACAAGGCCGCTTTCGACAAGCTCTCGGCGGCGGACAAGCAGGCCTTCATCGATGCCGCGAAAGAAGGCACCAAGGCCAACCGTGCACGCGTGGACGAAGACGACGCCAAGGGCGTGGCCGACCTCCGCGCCAAGGGCATGACCGTGATCGACAACGTGGACAAGGCCAAGTTCGTGGCGGCGCTGGCCCCCGTCAACGCCGAGTTTGAAAAGCAGTTCGGCAAGGCTGCGATCGACAAGATCCGCGAGGTCAAGTAACCCAGCAACGCTATTGCCTCAATAGCAAACGACGCCCGTAGCCCTGCCGCTATCGGGCGTTTTTATTCTTATTCCTCCCTTTCGGCCCACATCTCCCATGGTTGGCACCGCCCCATGAAAAATACTTTTCTTACCTTCGAGCGATGGACGACCTTCATCGCCATGCTGGGCGCTTGCGCCATGCTGACCCTGGCCTCCGTGCTGGGCATGTTTCAGATCGTGACACGCTTTGTGCTGGAACAGCCCGCTGAATGGACGGAGGTCCTGATCCGGTTCAGCTTGATCTGGATGGTGTTCCTGGCGATCCCTGCCGCTTTTCGCCAGGGAGCGATGGTGAGCGTGGATGTGTTGTACCGATGGAGCCCGCCGCGCATCAAGCGCGTACTCGACTGGGTGGTCGCGCTGGCCGCACTCGCATTGATCGGAATCATCATCTGGTGGGGATGGGACTACGCCCAACGCGGCGGAGTGCAAAGCGTTGCAGGGCTGGAGTCCGTGTCCATGTTCTGGGCTTACCTCGCCATGCCGGTGGGGGGGCTCTTCTGCGTCGTGGGCATTATTGGCAACCTCATCGATCCCCTGCGCATGGAACTGGAGACCGCCCAATGAGCTTGGTCATGATTTCAACGATGGTGCTGTGCTTCGCACTCACCGTCTCGGTAGCCGTATCCATCGGGTTGGCCTCCATCCTGGGCATCCAGGCCTCCAATGCGAACATGCTCATCTCCGTCAAGGAGATGTTCGGAGCCATCAACAAGTTTCCTTTGGCAGCCATCCCCTTCTTCATCCTCGCGGGCAACCTGATGGAAACTGGCGGCATCTCGCGCCGTCTGGTGGAGTTTGCCAAGAGCATCGTCGGCGGCGTGCAGGGTGGCCTGCCCATGACCTGCGTGCTGACGTGCATGATCTTTGCCGCAGTGTCGGGCTCGTCGGTCGCCACTACGTTTGCGATTGGTGCCATCCTGATTCCGGCGCTCATCAAGCACGGCTACCCCACGAGCTATGCGGCAGCGTTGCAAGCCACCAGCGCAGAGCTGGGCGTGATCATCCCGCCTTCCATCCCCATGATCCTGTACGGCGTGAGTGCAGAGGTGTCCATTGGCGAACTCTTCATCGCTGGCTTCGGCCCAGGGCTGCTCATCAGCGCCGCGCTGATGCTGTTTGTCTGGGTGTATTGCAAATACAAGGGCTGGGGCAAAAACGATGGTGATGGGCGCATGCCCTTTGGCAAGGCCACGCTGCAGGCGGGCTGGGCATTGCTGATGCCCGTGATCATCCTCGGCGGCATTTATGGCGGTGTGTTCACCCCCACCGAGGCATCTGCCGTTGCAGTGTTCTATGCCTTGGTTGTGGGTGTCGTGATCTACCGCGAGATCAAGCTCAAGGACCTGTTCGCCATTCTGCGCAAGTCGGCCATCTCATCGGCAGTGATCATGTTCATCATTGCCAACGCGGGGCTGTTTGCGTTCCTCATCACGCGGGCTGGCGTGCCAGACGCGATTGGCAGGTGGCTGGAGGCCGTGCTGCAGTCCCCCGCTCTCTTCCTGCTGGGCGTGAACGCTGCGCTGTTCGTGATTGGCATGTTCATCGAGACCAGCGCGGCGATCATTGTGCTGGCCCCCATCTTGGCGCCTGTGGCCATGCACTTCGGTATTGATCCTGTGCACTTCGGTCTCATCATGGTGGTGAACCTGGCACTTGGAATGATCACGCCGCCTTTTGGAGTGAATCTGTTCGCAGCCTGCACGGTGGCCAGAATCTCTCTGGACCGGATCATCAAGCACCTGCTTCCCTTTGTCGGAGTGATTCTGGTGTGCCTGATGATCATCACCTATGTGCCATCGATCTCGCTGGCACTTCGGGATCTGGTCTACGCAAAGTAGTTAGAATCGTCGGGTCAGGAGAGAGTGCTCCGTCTTGTCCTCAGGACGCGCAGCACCGCCGAAGGCGCAGGCACCCGCCGAACGCTCAGGCAAAAGGACTGACAACCGCCCGCAGCGATGCGGGCGTTCCCTTGCTGGAGAGAGATGGCCCCACAGTAAAAACCTGTGTGCAGGCCATCCACCGAAGGAGCAAACCGCACGGCCAGCCAGGGCGCTGCGGTGAATCTCTCAGGTAAAGCGGACAGCAGGGCAAATCCCGTGACCACGTTGATGGTCGCGGCCCCCATTTGCCCCGGAGTCCGCTATGTCAGCCACCGCCCCCCTGCTCACTACGCCCCTGAACGCCCTGCACATCGAGCTGGGTGCCCGCATGGTGCCTTTTGCAGGCTATTCCATGCCCGTGCAGTACCCCGCAGGCCTGATGGCCGAGCATGTGCACACCCGCACCGCAGCCGGCCTGTTTGACGTGTCTCACATGGGCCAGCTCAAGCTTGTCGGCGCCGACGCTGCTGCGGCGTTTGAAACCCTGGTGCCCGTGGACGTGATCGACCTGCCAGTGGGCAAACAGCGCTACGGCCTGCTGCTCACCGATGAGGGGACCATCATCGACGACCTGATGTTCTTCAACCAGGGCGTGGTGGATGGCGAACCCACCCTGTTTGTCATCGTCAACGGCGCCTGCAAGGTCGGCGACATTGCCCATATCCAAACCCGCATTGGCCAGCGCTGCAAGGTGGTGCCCATGCCGGACCACGCCCTGCTGGCGCTGCAGGGCCCACAGGCCGCCGTCGCCCTCACCCGCCTCGCGCCCGGCGTGGAGAAGCTGGTGTTCATGACCGGTGGAGCATTCAACATTGCTGGCTGCGACTGCTTTGTGACCCGCAGCGGCTACACCGGCGAGGACGGTTTTGAAATCTCCGTGCCCGCCGCGCAGGCCGAGACGCTCGCCCGCGCCCTGCTGGCCCAGCCCGAGGTCAAGCCCATCGGCCTGGGCGCTCGCAACTCGCTGCGCCTGGAGGCTGGCTTGTGCCTGTATGGCAATGACATCGACACCAGCACCACGCCATCCGAGGCCGCACTGAACTGGGCGATCCAGAAGGTCCGCCGCACCGGCGGCGTGCGTGCGGGTGGCTTCCCGGGCGCCGACAAGGTGCTGGCGCAAATCGACAACCCTGCCAGCCTTTCCGCCAAGCGCGTGGGCCTGGTGGCGCTGGAGCGTGTGCCGGTGCGCGAACACACCGAACTGCAAAGCACGGACGGCCAAAAGATTGGCGAGGTCACCAGCGGCCTGCTGGGGCCCACCGTGAACGAACCCGTGGCGATGGGGTACGTCACGCCCGCCTTTGCAGCCATCGGCACCCGCGTCAACGCCATCGTGCGCGGCAAGGTGGTGCCCATGGAAGTGCGCGCCATGCCGTTTGTTCCCGCCAACTACTACCGCGGCTGATTTCGCCAGGCGCATCGACCGGACTGCGCCCGCACCCGCTTACATTGCAGATTCCTTTACTTTTTTCCTTTGCTTGAGGAGCTTCCCATGACGATCAAATTCTCCAAAGACCACGAGTGGATCAACGCCGCTGATGCCAACGCCTCGGTGGTGGGTATCACCGTCCACGCGCAAGACGCGCTGGGCGACGTGGTGTTTGTGGACCTGCCCGAAGTGGGCAAGAGCTTTGCCCAGGGCGAAGTGGCCGGCGTCGTCGAATCCGTGAAAGCCGCCGCCGATGTGTACATGCCCGTCACCGGCGAAGTGGTGGAAGTGAACGAAGCCCTGCGCGCCGACCCGTCGCTGGCCAACAGCGACCCGCTGGGCGCTGGCTGGTTCTTCAAGGTCAAGCTGGCCGACGCGAGCCAGCTCGACGCTTTGCTGGACGAAGCCACATACACCGAGTTCGCCAAGAACGCCTGATCCCTGCCAACTGAGAGGGCATGGCGCCGGGCCATGCCCGGCACGCCGCCCTGCTGGGTGCGAGCCCTCTCCCCGGCAACGCCCCCAACCCGCTGCGACCTACGAGACTGCCCCATGCTGATGCAATCCGCCACCCCCCTTGGCGCGCTTGAAAACGCCACCGAATTCCTGCCACGCCACATCGGCATCGACGCGGCCGACGAAGCGCACATGCTGTCGGTGATCGGCGAGGCCTCACGCCGTGCGCTCATCGAATCCATCGTGCCGCGCTCCATTGCACGCAGCCGGGGCATGGACCTGCCTGCGCCGCTCACCGAAGCGGCCGCATTGGCAGAACTCAAGGCCATCGCGGGCAAGAATCAGCTGCTCAAGAGCTTCATCGGCCAGGGCTACTACGGCACGCATACGCCTGGCGTCATCCTGCGCAACATTCTGGAGAACCCCGCCTGGTACACCGCCTACACGCCCTACCAGGCCGAAATCTCCCAAGGCCGCATGGAGGCCCTGGTCAACTTCCAGACCATGGTGTGCGACCTGACGGGCATGCCGATTGCCAACGCATCCATGCTGGACGAAGCCACCGCCGCCGCCGAAGCCATGACGCTGGCGAAGCGCTCGGTCAAGAGCAAGAGCAACGTGTTTGTGGTTGCAGGCGACGCGCACCCGCAAACCATCGAAGTCATCCAGACCCGCGCCAAGCCCCTGGGCCTAGAAGTGCGCCTGGCCAATTCGGCCGAGGAATGGAACACCCTGCTGGACGGCGACTACTTTGCCGTGCTGGCCCAGTACCCCGCCACCAGCGGCCGCATTGACGACCTGCGCGCTGACGTGGAAAAAACGCATGCCAAGCAGGCCGCCTTCATCGTGGCGGCCGACCTGCTGGCGCTGACGCTCATCACCCCGCCCGGTGAACAAGGTGCCGACATCGTGGTGGGCACCACCCAGCGTTTTGGCATGCCCATGGGCGCCGGTGGCCCCCACGCCGCCTACATGGCCTGCCGCGACGAATACAAGCGCAGCCTTCCCGGCCGCCTGGTGGGTGTGAGCGTGGACGTGCATGGCAAACCTGCCTACCGGCTGGCGTTGCAAACCCGCGAACAGCACATCCGCCGCGAAAAGGCCACATCCAACATCTGTACGGCCCAGGTGCTGCCCGCCGTGATCGCCAGCATGTATGCCGTGTACCACGGCCCCGAAGGACTCAAGCGCATCGCACAGCGTGTGGCCAGCTACACCGCCATCCTCACGCAAGGGCTGCAGCAGCTGGGTGCGCCTGTGCGTGCACAGGCCACGTTCGACACCGTGAGCCTGCACACCCAGGGCGCTACACAATCCATAGCAACCAAGGCAATCAGCCTGGGCGCCAACCTGCGGATTTACTTTGAAGAGTACCTGTGCATCTCGCTGGACGAGACCACCACGCGCGCCGACATCGAGCTGCTTTGGAAGATCTTCGCCAAGGACGGCCAGGCGCTGCCCACCTTCGATGCGTTTGAAAAGGGCGTGGAGCCGCTGATCCCCACCGAGCTGCGCCGCACCAGCAGCTACCTCGCACACCCCGTCTTCAACACCCACCATTCCGAAACCGGCATGCTGCGCTACATCCGCCAGCTGTCCGACAAGGACCTGGCACTGGACCGCAGCATGATCCCGCTGGGCTCGTGCACCATGAAGCTCAACGCCACCAGCGAGATGATCCCCATCACCTGGCCCGAGTTTGCCAACGTGCACCCCTTCGCCCCCGCTGACCAGCAACAGGGCTACAAGCAGCTGGACGAGCAACTGCGCGCCTGGCTGTGCCAGGCCACGGGCTATGCAGGCATCAGCCTGCAACCCAACGCAGGCTCGCAAGGCGAATACGCCGGCCTGCTGGCCATCAAGGGGTACCACGAATCGCGTGGCGAAGGCCACCGCAATATCTGCCTGATCCCCAGCAGTGCCCACGGTACCAACCCCGCCAGTGCCCAGATGGTGGGCATGCAAGTGGTGGTGACCGCCTGCGATGCCAACGGCAACGTGGACCTGGTGGACCTGAAAGCCAAGTGCGAACAGCACAGCGCCAACCTGGCCGCTGTGATGATCACCTACCCCAGCACGCACGGCGTGTTCGAGACCAGCGTCAAAGAGCTGTGCGCCCTGGTGCACAGCCACGGCGGCCGCGTGTACGTGGACGGTGCCAACATGAACGCCCTGGTGGGCGTTGCGGCCCCCGGCGAGTTCGGCGGTGACGTGAGCCACCTGAACCTGCACAAGACCTTCTGCATTCCCCACGGCGGTGGCGGCCCCGGCGTGGGCCCCGTGTGCGTGGTGCAGGACCTGGTGCCCTTCCTGCCGGGCCATGCCACGGCGGGCGTGCCTGGTGGCGTGGGTGCCGTCAGTGCCGCGCCGCTGGGCAACGCAGCCGTGCTGCCCATCAGCTGGATGTACATCCGCATGATGGGCGCCGAAGGCCTGCAGGCCGCTACCGAGACCGCCATCCTGAGCGCCAACTACATCAGCGCGCGCCTCAAGGACCACTACCCCACGCTGTACGCGAGCGAGAACGGCCATGTGGCACACGAGTGCATCCTGGACCTGCGCAGCCTGAAGGACACCAGCGGCGTGATGGCCGAAGACGTGGCCAAGCGCCTGATTGACTACGGCTTCCACGCGCCCACGCTGAGCTTCCCGGTGCCCAACACGCTGATGGTGGAGCCTACCGAGAGCGAGACGCTGTCCGAGCTGGACCGATTCATCGACGCGATGATCGCCATCCGCGAAGAGATCCGCCAGATCGAAGCAGGCAAGCTGCCGCAGGACAACAACCCGCTCAAGAACGCCCCGCACACCGCAGAAAGTCTGCTGAGCGGCGAGTGGAACCGCCCCTACACCCGCGAGGCAGCTGCCTACCCCGTGGCTGCGCTGCGCAGCAACAAATACTGGTCGCCAGTGGGCCGCGTGGACAACGTGTGGGGTGACCGCAACCTGAGCTGCAGCTGCATCCCGGTGAGCGACTACGCCTGACCCTGCAGCGAAGGCCACGGCGGCAAGGTCTGCCGCCACCGCCATTGCTCTTGCAAGCCCTGGAGCCCGCTCGCCCAGGGCTTTTTTCGTTGGGGGCCCGTACAGGCAGGTGCAGGAACACGCATAAGATCGCGGGCTGCGTTGTGATTCACCCTTTTAGGAGCCTCCTTTGCGAAACCTCTTGTGCCTTCTGCTCGCCACCGCCGTGATGGCTCCCGCCGCCATGGCCCAGACCTCCAAACCCGTCACCACGGCCAGCGGCCTGGTCTATGAATCGCTCAAAGACGGCACGGGCGAATCGCCCAAGGCCACCGACACGGTCAAGGTGCATTACAAGGGCACGTTCCTCGACGGCAAGGAGTTCGACAGCTCCTACAAACGCGGCGAACCCACCTCGTTCCCACTCAATGGCGTGATCCCTTGCTGGACCGAAGGCGTGCAGCGCATGAAGCCGGGCGGCAAGGCCAAGCTGACTTGTCCCCCCGGCATTGCCTACGGTGCCCGGGGTGCAGGTGGCGTCATTCCCCCTAACGCCACGCTGAATTTCGAGATCGAGCTGATCTCCGTGGGCCGCTGACCCCATGCTGCTGAAGGTCGGTGACCTCGCGCGGCGCACCGGCCTCACGGTGCGCACGCTGCACCACTATGACGAGGTGGGGCTGCTCAAGCCCTCGGGCCGGTCAGACGCGGGGTACCGCCTGTACAGCCAGGCCGACGTGCAGCGGCTGCATGGCATCCAGACCATGCGTCAGATGGGCCTGGCGCTCAGCGACATTGCCGAGCTGCTGGCGGGCGAAGGGGTGGCACCCCAGCGCATCATCGGCCAGCAGATCCGGGCGCTGGACCAGCAGATCACGCAGGCCACAGAACTGCGCGGGCGCCTGACCATGCTGCGCGACGGCCTCATGGCGGGTGCTGAGCCCGACATGGGCAACTGGCTCGAGGCGCTGGCGCTGATGACCACCTACGGCAAATACTTCAGCACCACCGAACTCAAGCAGATCTTCACCAACTGGAGCCTGATCGAGGCCGACTGGCTCGTTGTCAAAGACCTGGTGCGCAGCGCCATGGACCGCCAGCTACCTCCCGATGCGCCCGAGGTGCAGGCACTGGCCTACCGCTGGATGGCGCTGATGCTGCACTGGATGGGGGGCGACCTGGACCTGCTGGACCGCTGGGGCCACATGTTTCGCACCGAGCCCAGCGCGCAGGGGCGCAACCACGCGCCGCCCGGCGACATGATCGAATACGTGGAAACCGCCATCAAGCTGCGGCTGGCGCTGCTGGAGAAGTACCTGACCCGCGACGATCTGCGCACGCTGGGCCATGTGCCGCACACCGCGTGGGCGGCACTGGAACGTGACGTGCAACAGTTGCTGGACCGCCAAATCCCCACGAACCACACCGACGCAGGGGCCGCGGCCCTGCGCTGGAACACGCTGTTCGACCAGCTGACCCGCGGCGATGCGCAATTGCGCCAGAAGCTGCTCACAGCGTCGGCCAACGAGCCGCTGCTGCAGGCGGGCTCGCCGCTGAGCGCGCCCGTGCGCGCCTACCTGCAGGCGGCGCTCGCGCTGGCCACACCCTCTCCCGCCGTCGCTACGACAGTCGCTGCGCGCCGCTGAGACACTCACACCGTCTGCAAAAAAACCACTGGAAAGTGCTTGACCCTCACGCAACGTGAGGCCCCACAGTCGGTCCCCATGAATGGATCGACACCCTCTTCCAGCCCCTCCGCCCCCACCCGGCGGTTGCACGCCCTGGACAACCTGCGCGCCACCATGATGTGGCTGGGCATCGTGCTGCATGTCTCGGTGCTCTACATGAGCCGGCCGTCGCCCCTGCCCTGGCACGACGACCGGTCCAGCCCCCTGGCAGACCTGCTGGTGGCGGTGATCCATGCCTTTCGCATGCCCTTGTTTTTCATCCTCGCCGGGTTCTTTGTAGCGGCGCTGGTCCAACGCCAGGGGCTGGCTGGCATGGTGCGCAACCGCCTGCGCCGTCTCGGTCTGCCTTTTGCGCTGTTCTGGCCGCCGCTGTTCGTGGCCTGTGCGCTGCTCGGGCTGATGTTTCTGCACCGCATGGCCTATGGCACCTGGGGTGTAGACCGCAGCCTGCTGCCCCGAGGCCCCAACGTGCCCCAGGGCCCAGCCACCATGCACCTTTGGTTCTTGTGGACGCTGCTGTGGCTGGCGCTGCTGACGCCCGTGGCATGGAGGGCGGTGCGCGCATTGCCCGCAAGGCTGCAGCAGGCCCTGCAACGCGGTGCCCTCTGGCTCGGCGGCACACCTGTGGGCCTGCTGATGCTCACGCTGCCCCTGGCGTGGATTGGCGCAGGCTACGACCACGGCATCGTCACGCCCAGCGGGTCCTTCCTGCCACCGCTGGCGGAATGGATACACAACGGGCTGTTCTACGGCTTTGGCCTGTGCCTGCACGTGCACCGCAAGGCACTGATGGCGCACTACGAACGGCACTGGCCTGCGCTGGCCGGCTTGGGGCTGGTGGGCTTTCTGGTCACTGCACTGCTCTCGGAAGTGCTGGCTCAGCCCGAGGCATCGGCCTTTGTGCTGGTGCTGGTCACCGGGGCGTTTACCGATCTGCTGGCCGCACCCGTATCGGCCACGCGCCACCTGCAGTTCTGGATGGCCCTGGCCTACAACAGCGCGTCGTGGCTCTGGAGCTTTGCGCTGATCGGGCTGTTTCTGCGCCATGTCGGCCAGCCCCGCGCCTGGCTGGCCTACCTGGCTGACAGCTCGTACTGGGTGTACTTGGTGCACCTGCCACTCACGATCGGCCTGGGTGCGTTGCTGTACGGCCTGCCCGTTCCAGCCCTGGCCAAGATGCTGATCAATGTGCTGGCCACGACCGCCCTGTGCCTGGCCAGTTACCACCTTTGCGTGCGTTTTACCGCTGTGGGCCGCTTGCTCACGGGGCGCACGCACACCCGTCATTCTTTGGGAGACCTCGTTCATGCGACCTGACACCTCACCCCGTCCTGCCCAGCCACCCGGCGCAGGCCCTGCAATCCCACCCGCAGACCCGCACGCCGCGCTGCTGCAGGACCCCAACTTCCGCTGGATGATGGGCGGCTCTGCCCTGTCCATGCTGGGCGACCAGTTCACGCTGATCGCACTGCCCTGGCTGGTGCTGCAGATGACCGGCGACACGCTGGTGCTGGGCACCGTGCTGGCCCTCATCAGCGTGCCGCGCGCCTTGTTCATCCTGATCGGCGGCGCGCTGGTAGACCGCCATTCGCCCAAGCAGGTGCTGATGATCACCAAATACGTCAACCTGGTGCTGCTGGCCGCGCTGGCGGGGCTGGTGTTTGCGGGCACGCTGTCGTTGTGGATGGTGTACGCGCTGTCGCTGGGCATTGGGCTCGCCACGGCCTTCAGCATTCCGGCGGGCACGGCCATGATGCCGTCGGTGGTGGCACGCCCCCAGCTGCAGGCCGCCAACGGCATCAGCCTGGGCCTGCGGCAGCTGACCATGTTCCTGGGGCCCTTGCTCGCGGGGCTGTTGATTGCACTGTTTGGCGCCGGTGGCGCAGCCCACACCGCCGCGGATGCGCCAGCACACGCCAACGCCACCGGCATCGGCATCGCCTTTGCGCTGGATGCGCTGAGCTTCGCCGTGTCGGCCTGGACGCTGTCCAAGGTGCAGACGCGTGCGGGCCTTGCGGGCCTTTCCGCCCCCACAGCAGCGCCACAGGCGGTGCTCGCTTCGGTGGCGCAGGGCCTCGGTCACTTCTGGCGTGACAGCGAGCTGCGCACCTGCTTTTTGTACTGGAGCGCCATTGCCCTGTTCATCATGGGACCCATCCACATCGCCATTCCGGTGCTGGCCAGCAGCAGCCCGCAGCTCGGTGCCGCCGCCTTCGGCATCATCGTGGGCGCCCATGGTGCTGGCACGCTGCTGGGCATGGTGGTGTCGGGCATGGTGCCCCGGCTGCGGTTCGGCAGCCTGGGCATGACCATTCTGGCGTTCGACGCCATCATTGGCGCGCTGTTCATGCCGCTGGGTCTGATCACCGCCGTGTGGCAAGGCGCGGTGCTGATGCTGGTCATCGGACTGCTCGGCGGCTTCATGCAGGTGAGCGTGTTCACCTGGATCCAGCACCGGGTCCCCCCAGCCCTGCTGGGCCGCGCGATGAGCCTGTTCATGTTCATCTTCATGGGCCTAGCGCCGATCTCTGCCGCCGTGACGGGCTGGGTGATGAAGAGCATCACGCTCACCCAGCTGTTCGCGGCCAGCGGCGGAACGCTGGTGGTGCTGGCGGCACTGGCCTTTGTGCTCACACCCATGCGCCGCGTGACGGATGCAGCGCCCGTCACACGCTGAGGCTCCCCACGCAAAAAAGGCTGGACCACTGTCCAGCCTTTTTGTGCCTGAGGAGGAGATCCTCAGACTTCGGTCACGAACTGCTCGCGGGGGCGGCGCACCTTCTTCAGGTTCACCAGCCAGTCGCCTTCGTCGGCGCGGTAGCCCAGCGGCAAGATGGCGACGCTGCGCAGGCCGCGCGCACGCAGGCCCAGGATTTCATCCAGCGCGTTGGGGTCGAAGCCTTCCATGGGTGTCGAGTCCACTTCTTCAAAGGCCGCAGCGATCAGGGCTGCGCTCATGCCGATGTAGGCCTGGCGGGCTGCGTGCTGGAAGTTCACTTCGGCATCACGCTGGGGGTAGCTGCTGAGCAGCATCTGGCGGTAGTTTTCCCAGCCTTCGTTCTTGAAGCCACGCTGGTCATTGGTCAGGTCGAACATCATGTTGATGCGGTCGGCCGTGTAGTTGTCCCAGGCCGCAAACACCAGCAGGTGCGAGCCGTCGGTGATCTGGGCCTGGTTCCAGGCGATGGGCTGGATCTTGGCGCGCACAGCGGGGTCGGTCACCACGATGATCTCGAACGGCTGCAGGCCGCTGGAGGTGGGCGCCAGACGGGCGGCTTCCAAAATGCGCTCCACCTTCTCTTGCGGCACCTTCTTGGCGGGGTTCATCTTCTTGGCGGCGTAGCGCCATTGCAGCTTGTTCAGCAGGGGTTGGGCGAGAGTGGTGTCTGTGGTCATGGCAGCGTCCTGAAAGAAGTTGTGGATCAAGGGATGTATCGATGGTGGAACTGTAGGCACCCCACGGTGGTTCGGTAAGCCCTGCCAAAGAAACGGATTGTTCGCAATTCATCAACAATCGACCCACAAGCGCTTTGCAACCGCGCTCTGTTGGTGCATCCGCCATCGCGTGATGCCAGATGGGCAGGCGTACACTTGAGAAAGCCTGGGCGAGCGCCCGGGCACGCACCCGGCTGACCGCGCCCCTCCATGAGTGAACCCGACCTGTCTTTTCTGGACCCTGCAGGCCGCCAGCCAGCAGCCGCAGAGCACATGCCTCGCCCGCCTGTCCCCCACTCCCGCACGCCCGGCGCTTCGGCAGAGGGCCTGGTGGCCGAGCTGCGCGCCTACCAGGCCGAACTGGAAAACCAGAACAAGGTGCTGCGCTACAGCCAGGCCGTGGCCGAGAGCGCGTACGAACGCTTCGAAACCCTGTTTGCCAGCGTGCCGCTGGCCCTCATGGTGGTGGACGACCACGACATGGTGGTGCAGGCCAACTCCATGGCGCACCGCTCTTTCCAGCCCACCGAGCGCGACCGGCCCCTGACCGCGCTGATGCCCTTTGTGTGCCCGCAAGACGCCGCGCGCGTGCGCGAAGCCTTTGCCCAGGCGCACGACCTGGGGCACAGCGAGGTCAAGGAGGTGGTGTTCACCATCAGCAATGCCACGCGCATCACCGGCGACCTGCACATTGCCCACATCGATGCACCGCAGACCAGCGGCCCGCCGCTGTCGCAGTTTTTGTGCGCGGTGATCGACCAGGGCCCGCTGCTGGCCGAGCGCCAGGCCTTGCAGCACAGTGCCGAGACCCTGCAGCAGCGCAATGAGCAGATCCGCGCCAGCGAAAAGCGGCTGGAGGCCGTCATCAACTCCGCGCTGGACGCCATCATCTGCGTGGACCAGCACCAGCGCATCACCGTCTTCAACCCCACGGCGGCCGCGCTGTTCCAGTGCAGTGCCAGCGACGCGCTGGGCAGCACGCTCGACCGATTTTTGCCCGACGCTGCACAGGCGCTGGCATTTGCCCAGCTCACCACGCAGGCCCTGCTGGGCGAGATGACGGCCCTCACCGCCAGCGGCAAGGAGCTGGCCGTGGAGGTGAGCGTGTCGTTCGAACGCCATGCTGACGGGGAAACCACCACCGTGTTCGCCCGCGACCTCACCGGTCGCAAGAAGGCCGAGGCGCACCGCAATGAGCTGGAGGCCCAGCTGCGCGAGTCGCACAAGATGCAGGCCGTGGGCACCATGGCCGGGGGCATCGCGCACGACTTCAACAACATCCTGGGCGCCATTCTGGGCAATGTGGAGCTGGCCAAGGCCGACTGCGCTGCAGGCTCGCCCGTGCTGGAGAGCCTGCTGGAGATCGACAAGGCCGGCCGCCGCGCGCGCGACCTGGTGCGCCAGATCCTCACCTTCAGCCGCAACGAGCCCCCGCAGCGCTCGGCCGTGTCGCTGGCCGAGGTGGTGCACGACACCGAGCGCCTGCTGCGCGTGACCTTGCCTCCGGCCATCGAGCTGCACATGCAACTGCAGGCGGGCCTGCCGCCCGTGCTGGCCGATGCCACGCAGGTCGAGCAGGCCCTGCTCAACCTGTGCACCAACGCCGTCCATGCGATTGGTACCGAGCGCGGCAGCATCCATGTGGAGGCCGCCACCGTGCAGCCCGACCAGCGCCTGACCGAGCGCCTGGGCCTCGCGCCCATCGACTACGTGGCCCTGACAGTGCGCGACACCGGCCCCGGCATGGACGCTGCCACGCTGGAGCGCATCTTCGAGCCCTTCTTCACCACCAAGCCCGTGGGCCAGGGCACGGGCCTGGGCCTCGCGGTGGTGCATGGCGTGATGCGCACGCACGAAGGCGGCGTGGATGTGCAAAGCGCGCCGGGCCAGGGCAGCCGGTTCACGCTGTACTTTCCGGTCGCCACCGGTGCGACTGCTGGTGCGCAGCCCAGCCCCGCCGTGCAGGCCGTGCCACTGGCCGCCGCAACGTCTGCACCGGAGCCTGCCGAACCACCCGGCGGTGCGCCTGGCAAGAAGCACCATGTGATGTACGTGGACGACGACCAGGCCCTGGTCTTCCTGGTGCAGCGCCTGCTGCGCCGCCGGGGCTACGAGGTGAGCGGCTATACCGACCCGCACGAGGCCACGGCTGCGTTGCGGGCAGCACCGCAGGCCTATGACTTGCTGGTCACCGACTACAACATGCCCGGCTTCTGTGGCGTGGACCTGGTGCGCGAGGCCCGCCTCATCCGCCCCGACCTGCCCGTGGCCCTGGCCTCGGGTTACGTCACGGCCGAGATCGAACAGGCCGCGCTGGCCGAAGGCGCGCAAGCCCTGATCCACAAACCCAATGATGTGGAAGAACTTTGCGCCACCGTGCAGCGGCTGATCGTGGGCCATGACCCTGCCTGAACACGTGGCAGATGGCGTACAGGCGCTGTACGAAGACGACGACCTGCTGGTGCTGTGCAAACCCTCCGGGCTGCTGTGTGTGCCCGGCCGGGGCCCCGACAAGCAAGACTGCCTGAGCGCCCGCGCACAGCAGCGCTGGCCCGGCGCGCTCATCGTGCACCGGCTGGACCAGGCGACCTCGGGCCTGGTGCTCATGGCGCGCCACATCGATGCACAGCGGCGCCTGGGCCACGCGTTTGCCGAGCGGCAGGTGCACAAGCGCTACCAGGCGGTGGTGCAAGGGCTGCTGGGCACAGCGGGCTGCGACTGGAGCGAGATCGACCTGCCCATTGCTGCCGACTGGGAGCGCCGCCCGCTGCGCGTCATCGACCACGCCGTGGGCAAACCCAGCCTGACCCACTGGCGTGCACTGGCGCAAGACGCTACGGCGCAGACCACGCGCATCGAGCTGGAGCCGATCACCGGCCGCACCCACCAGTTGCGCGTGCACCTGGCCGCCATCGGCCAC
This sequence comes from Acidovorax sp. 22279, assembly GCF_052045435.1. Classification (NCBI taxonomy): domain Bacteria; kingdom Pseudomonadati; phylum Pseudomonadota; class Betaproteobacteria; order Burkholderiales; family Comamonadaceae; genus Acidovorax; species Acidovorax sp. 22279. The sequence goes on along the minus strand of NZ_JBQEOV010000010.1, from coordinate 162,333 downwards.
GCCATCCTGGGCGACGGACTGTATGCCGATGCCGCCACGCAGGCACAAGCCCCGCGCCTGCTGCTGCATGCCAGTCACCTGGCCTTTGCGCACCCCACCACCGGGGAGCCGGTAGCGCTGGAGTGGGCGGCCGATTTCTAGCCAAATGGCCTGCTAGCGCTAGTGGAACATGCGCCAATCGCTATCTATTCAATAGCAAACAGTAGTTGCTGATCAGCGCCCGCCCGGCGGCACGGCGCGCGACATGGCCCATTGCACGGCCAGGATGCTCGCCAGCACCACCAGCATGCCCACCAGCGATACCCCTGTCATGGCCTGCCCCAGCAGCGCCCAGCCCAGCAGCACCGCCGTCACTGGGCTCAGCAGCCCCAGCGACGACACCGCCACCGACGGCAGGCGCGCAATGCCACGGAACCACAGCGCATAGGCCACCAGCGCGCCTGCCAGGCTGAGGTACAGATAACCCGCGATGTGGGTGGGGGTGAGTGCGGGCAAAGGCGGGTCCACCGCCCAGGCCACCGGCGCCAGCATCACGCCGCCCGCCAACAACTGCCAGCCGGTAAACGCCAGCACCGGCAAGTCAGACCGCCAGCGCCGCGACCAGAACGTGCCCGCTGCCATGCACAGCGTGCCCACCAGCGCGGCAGCCACGCCCACCATGTCCCAGCGCGCACCGGGTGACAGCAGCAGCGCCGCCATGCCCAGCACACCCAGCGCCCCGGCCACCAGCGCCAGTGCGGGCGGGCGCCGGTGGTCCAGCGCCCAGGTCAGGCCCATCACCACCAGCGGGCCCACGGCACCCACCACCGCAGCCACGCCGCCGGGCAACCGGTAGGCCGCCACAAACAGCAGCGCCTGGAACACGCCAATATTCAGCGCCGCCAGCACCATCAGGCGCCGCCACCCCACCCAGTCGCCCCAGGCCGGCCAGCGGCGGCACCACAGCACCAGCAGCAAGCCCGCGGGCAAGGTGCGCAGCAGTGCGGCGGTGAAGGGCCGGTCGGGCGGCAGCAGCTCGGTGGTGACGATGTAGGTCGAGCCCCAGATGACCGGTCCGAGCGCTGTGGTGAGCGCATCCAGCCAGGTTGAGGAACTTGCAGAAGCACGTGAAGCAGCCATATATTTATCTTCAAATCAAGACAAAAACTCTACCATACAATCTCGAATTCAAGACAAATCACCCACCACAAGCCCATGGCCACCCCACGCCAACCCGACGCCGTCGACGCCATCCTGGCCCAGTGGAAGCGCGAGCGCCCCGACCTGGACGCGAGCCCCATGGGCCCCATCGGGCGCATCAAGCGCTGCGCCGCGCTGCTGGAGCGGCGGCTGGATGAAACCTTTGCCGAATTCGGCCTGAGCCGCTGGGAGTTCGACATGCTGGCCACACTGCGCCGCAGTGGAGCGCCCTACTGCCTGGCGCCGACCACGCTGTTCTCCACGCTCATGGTCACATCGGGCACCATGACGCACCGCATGGCCAAACTCGAAGCCCAGGGCTGGATCGAGCGCCTGCCCAACCCGGCCGATGCCCGCAGCTCGCTCGTGCAGCTCACGCCCCAAGGGCTGGAGCTGATCGACCGCGCCGTGGAAGCCCATGTAGCCAACGAACACCGCATCCTTTCGGCCCTCAAGGCGGCCGATCTGGCCGCGCTGGATGCGCGGCTGGCCCTGCTGCTGTCCGCTTTGGAGTCACGCAGAGGCCAGTGAAGACACCCGGCGCTGTGTACTGCGCAGTAACATGGCGGGATGCCTCAAAACCACCTCTACATCCTCACCGGCGCATCGCGCGGCATGGGCCTGGCCATGGCCCAGCAGCTCTTGCGCAGCGGCAATACCCTGATCTGCATCGCCCGCAGCGCCAACGATGACCTGACCGCCGAGGCCCGGGCCGCAGGCGTCGCCATTGAACAGTGGCAGCAAGACCTGTCGCAGGGCGAGCAGGCGGCCCACAAGCTGCAAGCCTGGCTGCAGGCCCAGGGCCCGCAGGCGTTTGCCAGCGCCACCCTCATCAACAACGCGGGCATGATCCCGCGCATCGCCCCGCTGTCGGCCAGCGACGCGGAAGACCTGGCCACCGCCCTGCGCGTGGGGCTGGAGGCGCCCATGCAGCTCACCGCTGCCTTCCTGGGCGCGACGGACACCTGGACCGTGCCACGCAAGGTGCTCAACATCTCCTCAGGCCTCGGCCGCCGGGCCATGGCCTCGCAGGCCGCGTACTGCGCCGCCAAAGCGGGCATGGACCATTTCACCCGGTGCGTGGCGCTGGACGAGGCCATCAAGCCCCATGGGGCCAAGGTATGCTCACTGGCGCCCGGTGTGATCGACACCGACATGCAGGTCCAGTTGCGCGGCGCCGACCCGGCTGCCTTCCCGGACCGCCATAATTTCGCCAACCTCAAGACGGGTGGCCAGCTCACATCGCCTGCCGACGCCGCCACCCGCGTGCTCGCCTGGCTGGAGCGCGCAGACTTCGGCACCAACCCGGTGGCCGATGTGCGCGAGGCGTGAGCCCATTTACTCCTACTTTGATAGCTGCAACCGCATGATTCACTAGCGCTTGCAGCCGTTTTGACCTGAATTTCTCTGAAAGGACCTCCCCATGACCCGTGAAGTCGTCGTCGTCAGCGCAGTGCGCACCGCCATTGGCACCTTTGGTGGCAGCCTCAAGGACGTGCCCCCCACCGAACTGGGTGCACTCGTCGTGCGCGAATCGCTTGCCCGCGCCAACGTGGAAGGCAAGGACGTGGGCCACGTGGTGTTCGGCCATGTGGTCAACACCGAACCCAAGGACATGTACCTGTCACGCGTGGCAGCCATCCACGGCGGCTGCGGCGAAGGCACGCCCGCCTACAACGTCAACCGCCTGTGCGGCTCGGGCCTGCAGGCCATCGTCAATGCCAGCCAGTCCATCCTGCTGGGCGACACCGATGTGGCCATTGGCGCCGGTGCCGAGAACATGAGCCGTGTGCCCTTTGCCAGCCTGAACATGCGCTGGGGCGCCCGCATGGGCGACACCAAGATGGTGGACATGATGATCGGCGCACTGCACGACCCCTTCCACAACATCCACATGGGTGTGACGGCCGAGAACATCGCCGCCAAGTGGGGCATCAGCCGCGAAGACCAGGACAAGCTGGCGGTCGAGAGCCACAACCGCGCCGAGCGCGCCACGCAGGCCGGTGTGTTCAAGGACCAGATCGTGCCCGTCACCCTGAAGAGCAAGAAGGGCGACGTGTTGTACGCCACCGACGAGCACTTCCGCCCCGGCGCCACGATGGACGACCTGGCCAAGCTCAAGCCCGTTTTCATCAAGGAAAACGGCACGGTGACGGCTGGCAACGCCTCGGGCATCAACGACGCCGCCGCCGCCGTGGTGCTGATGGAAGCTGGTGCTGCCAAGGCCCGTGGCGCCAAGCCCCTGGCCCGCCTGGTGGCCTACGCCCACGCGGGCGTGGACCCCAAGTACATGGGCATCGGCCCCGTGCCCGCCACGCAGCTGGCGCTGAAGAAAGCGGGCCTCACCGTCAACGACCTGGACGTGATCGAAGCCAACGAGGCTTTTGCCGCCCAGGCCTGCGCCGTGACCAAGGACCTGGGCCTGGACCCGGCCAAGGTCAACCCCAACGGCTCGGGCATCTCGCTGGGTCACCCCATCGGCGCCACCGGTGCGCTCATCACCGTCAAGGCCATCCATGAGCTGCAACGCATCCAGGGCCGCTATGCGCTGGTGACGATGTGCATTGGCGGCGGCCAGGGCATTGCGGCGATTTTTGAGCGCCTCTGACCTGCACGCGGGTGCGCACACTGCCATCGCCACCTGCGATGCTGCCACCTGCTATTGGCAATGCGAGCGCCACAGTCGATCAGCGATCATTGGCGCCCGCTGCCCCAGATCAGCCGGGCCACCGCAGCCGCACCCAGCGGCCTGGCGGCGACCCGCACACCACTGAACCGACGGAGACACCTCTCACCATGATGCGCACCCTGCTTTCCTTCACCGCCCTCGCCTTCGCGCTGGGCTCCACGGCCCACGCCCAGGCGCCTGCGCCCGCTGCGGCATACCCCGCCAAGCCCATCCGCCTGATCGTGCCCTTCCCGCCCGGCGGCGGCACCGACATCCTGTCGCGCCTGGTGGCCACCAAGCTCACCGAAAGCGCCAAGTGGACCGTGGTGGCCGACAACCGCGCCGGCGCAGGCGGCACCATCGGCATTGGCGAGGCCGTCAAGGCCGCGCCCACGGGCTATGACCTGGTCATGGGCCAGAAAGACAACCTGGTGATCGGCCCCTGGCTGTACAAAAACCTGCCCTGGGACCCCACCAAGGACCTGACCGCCGTGGCCCATGTGGCCTACACGCCCGTGGTCATTGCCACCAGTGCCAACTCCAAGTTCAAGACGCTGGCCGACGTGGTGGCTGCTGCCAAGGCAGCGCCCGGCACCATCACCTATGGGTCGCCCGGCAACGGCACCTCGATCCATCTGGCAGGCGACCTGTTCGAGAAGGCTGCGGGCATCAAGCTCAGCCACATCCCTTACAAGGGCTCCAACCCTGCGCTGATGGATGCGCTGTCGGGCAACGTGGACCTGCTCATGTCCTCGGTGCCATCGGCCATGGCCCAGATCAAGTCGGGCAAGCTGCGCCCGCTGGCCGTGACCTCGGCCAAGCGCAGCTCGTCCATGCCCGAAGTACCCACCGTGTCCGAGTCGGGCTTCAAGGACTTTGATGTGAGCACCTGGTACGGCGTGTTTGCGCCCGCAGGTACACCGGCCACCGTGGTGAACGTCGTCAATGCAGAAATCAACAAGCTGCTGGCCACCCCTGAAATGAAGGCCGCCATCCACGCCCAGGGTGCCGAGCCGGAGGCCATGTCGTCCGCTCAGTTCAACACCCTGCTCAAGACCGACTACGCCAAGTGGAAGGGCATTGTGGAAGCCTCGGGCGCGAAGATTGAGTGACCCCCTGAGGCGCTTTGCGCCTTCCCCCTGAGGGGGACGCACCCGGTGGACTGGCAGAGCCAGCTCCACGGGTGCACTGGCCTGGAGAGCGCCTGGTCCGCGAACAACGGACAGCAGGTGATGCGCGACATCATCGAGAACTGAAATAAAAAACGGCTCCTTTCGGAGCCGTTCTTCATGGGGGAGCGTGTTCAGTCCCGCACAACCAGCACGGGGATGTGCACCACACCCAGCACACGCTGCGTGACGCTGCCCAGCACCAGCTTTTCCAGGCCGCGGCGGCCATGGGAGCCCATCACGATGAGGTCGGCGCCAGTGCTCTCCAGCGCGCGCAGGATGCCGTCGTGCACCGCATGCCCCTCGCCCACCACGGTGGTGACCTGCACACCCGCATCGGCCATGGCCTTCTTGGTGGCATCCAGCGCGGCATTGGCCTCGGCTGTGGCGGCGCTGATGTATTGCGCCTGGCCGTACGCAAAGTCGGCGCCCACGCCGGTGAAGGGATACGGGTCGATCACGTACACCGCCGTGACGACGCTGCCAAAGGTTTTGGCCAGGCCTGCAGCCTTGGAGACGGCCAGCATGGAGGTCTTGGAACCGTCGACAGGAACCAGAATGTGTTTGAACATGGTGCTACTCCTTGAATGAGGGGTGGGACCAGGCTTGTGGCCTGACCATGGGCGACAGTGTGAACCGCCACCATACCCCGCATCTTGATTCGCATCAAATCGGATGCACTTCTGCCGCAGTGTTCAGGCCCCGGACGGCGCCAGCCCCACCACGTCCGCGCCCTGGAAGTTCCCCCGCCGGCAGGTCACCACCAGGGTGTCGCGGTAGCCTCCGTCCTTGAGTGGCTGGATGGGCGTGGACTCGTGGATCATGCGCGCGTCGTCCAGCAACAGCAGCGACCAGGGCTGCGTCAGCGTAAAGCGCTGCCCCGCAGGGCCGTTGGCCTCAAACACCCGCGTCTCGCCACCCTTGACGCCCTCGCGCCCCACCAGAAACACCGCCACCAGATCCACCCCGTCGCGGTGGGCACCTTCGGGTGTGGGGCGACCAATGCCGTCGGTGGTGTCGATGCGGAACTGGTGCGCCTCTACAAACCAGGGCACCGGTGCCTGCGGCCCGGCAAACACGGCGTCCGACACGCCCGCCAGCGCGGCCAGCAATTGCTGCCACACGGGCTGCGCCACGGTGGCGGGCTCCATGGGGGCAAACCAGCGCTCCATGCCGCCGTGCAGCGCGTTGTACTCCACGGGCTGCCAGTGGGCACGGTGCGGCACCTGCTCCATCCGGCCCTCCTGCAGCACAAAGCAGGCGTGGCGACGGCGGCGGTAGCGGCCACCGTCCTTCAGGAATTCATCGGGCGGCAAGGCTGCCCAGTCGCTGTTGAGGGCCAGCAGCGCCGACAGGTCACAGCCAACCCACTCGGCAACGGCCTCAGGGCTGAGCACGGCAAAGCCGCTGCTTTGCAGCTGGCTGGCGACGTCAGCCGGTGTAGTGAAAGGGGGAAAAAAGGAGACTTGAGCCATAGAGGCCCGAGCTTAACCGCAGCCGCCACCACAGGTTCTGCGATGACGCAAACAGGGTGGGTGCAGTGTGGGGGCCGCATCCGGATCCACGCAACCGGCCAGCCCCCGTGGTCGCAAGCCGCTCAGTCCCGGTTGCCATGGCCCTTGCCACGGCCTTCACCCTTGCCATGCCCGCGGTCATGGTCACGGTCGTGTTTGCCACCGCGTCCACGGTCGTCATCCCAGCGATGGTCATCACGCCCGCGCGGACCCTGGTACGGGTTGCCACGGCGTGGGGGCGGCTCCTGCACAAAGTAGACCGGCTGGCTGCAGGCGTTGTAGCGAGCGCAGTGTTTACCCCAGTTCTTGGCATGGCCGGGCGGCACATACAGGTAAATGGGCGCACGCGGCACCACCACAGCAGGGCGCTGGATGATGACGGGCTCTGCGTAAATCAGCGGCGGTGGCGGTGCATTGCCAATGTTGATGCGGCCATACACGCCGGGTGCCAGTTCGCCCCCCACGGTGGCATTGACGTAGGCCTGCGCATGCGCGCCGCCCGCCAGGCCGAGGAGCGCGGCCGCAGCCGCACCCGAAACAAGAAGACGGATCGTGGGAAACATGGTGTTTTTCATGGAAAGCTCCTGCTGACTGCCACACCGTGCACGCAAACAGTGTGTGCACAGGGAGGGCGGCCCTGTGTGAGTCACAAGGCTTCTTGTACCTTACACCTTTCAGACGCTACAAAATGTCAGCCAATGGCGACAGTTGTTGGCGCGAGATGAGGTACCGCGAGGCCTTGGCTGCCAGCGCCCAAGCCCGATATACGTCCACCGGCATCACGACACCGTTGCACTGGCAGCCGCCTGCTGCAGTGCCTCCGCCGGCCCGGGGCGCCCGAACAGGTAGCCCTGCCAGGTGTGGCAGCCGAGCCCGGCCAGCATGTCGCGTTGCTCCTGGGTTTCGACCCCCTCGGCAATCACCCCCAGGTCCAGGCTCTGGGCCAGGGTCACGATGGTGCGGGCAATGCTGGCGTCATTGGCGTCGGTGAGCAGGTCGCGCACAAAGCTTTGGTCGATCTTGAGCTGGTCCAGCGGCAAGCGCTTGAGGTAGCTCAGGCTCGAATAACCCGTGCCAAAGTCGTCCAGCGAGAAGCCCAGGCCCGACGCACGCAAGGTGTCCATGCGCTGGATGATGTCCTCCACATCGTCCAGAAGCAAGGTCTCGGTCAACTCCAGCTTCAGCCGGTGCGGGTTGGCGCCGGTTTCTTCCAGCACGCCCAGCACTTCGTCCACAAAGTGGCTGTGGCGGAACTGCCGTGCGCTCACGTTCACGGCCAAGGTCCAGTGGGCAGTCTGCGGGTCGCGTGCCCACTCCACCAGTTGCAGGCAGGCCGTGCGCAGAATCCACACGCCCAGCGGCACGATGAGGCCCGAGGCTTCGGCCACCGGAATGAACTCGGCGGGCGACACCAGCCCGCGCTGCGGATGCTGCCAGCGCACCAACGCCTCGGCGCCCACAATGCCTCGCTGCTGATGAATCTGTGCCTGATAGTGCAGCAAGAATTGCCCCTCGCGCAGCCCGTCGCGCAAGCCCGCCTCCAGCAGCGTGCGCGCGGTCACGTTGGCCTGGGTGCGCGGGTCAAAGAACCGCAAGGTGTTGCGGCCTGCGCCCTTGGCCTGGTACATGGCCATGTCGCCGTGCTTGAGCAATTCGTCCACCGAGCCGCGTGCATCGGCATACAGCGCAATGCCTATGCTGCAAGAACTGTGGTGTGAATGGCCGTCGAGCTGGTAGCTCTGGCTGAGAGCCTGCAGCACCGTGCGCCCCACTGTTTCGGCCTGGGCGGCCGCTTCGTGCGCCTGCGGGCTGAGCCCCTCCAGCAGCACCACAAATTCGTCTCCACCCAAGCGCGCGACGGTGTCGCCCATGCGCACGCAGCCCCCCAGGCGTGCGGCGACCTGGCGCAGCAGCTGGTCGCCCAGCTCGTGGCCCTGGGTGTCGTTCAGGTCCTTGAAGTTGTCCAGATCCACAAACAGCAACGCACCGCCCGCGCCTGAGCGTGCGCTGGCGGCCAGGCTGTGTTGCAGGCGGTCATTCATCAACCGACGGTTGGGCAGGCCCGTGAGCGGGTCGTAGAAGGCCAGCAGGCGGATTTCTTCTTCAGCAGCCTTGCGGCTGGAGATGTCCGTCTGCGTGCCCACGTAATGGGTGATCTCACCGCGTGGCGAACGCACGGTGGTGATGGTGATCCAGGCCGGATATTCGGTGCCGTCCTTGCGCCGGTTCCATACCTCGCCCTGCCACATGCCGCTGGAGTGCAAGGTGTTCTTCATGGCCGCATAAAAAGACGCGTCCTGGCGGCCCGAGTGCAGCAGGCGCGGCGTCTGGCCCACCAGCTCGTCCACCGTGTAGCCGGTCAGCCGCGCGTAGGCCTGGTTGGCTTTGAGGATCCTCTGGTCGGGCCCTGTCACGATCATGCCCTCGAACGACTCAAACACCGTGGCAGCAATCTGCAGCGATTCTTCGGCCTTGCTGCGCTCGGTGATGTCGGTCGAGATGCCACACAGCGCATAAATGCTGCCATCCGCGTGGCGCAGCGGAATCTTGATCGACAAAAACGCGCGGGTCTCGCCCGTGGCGGCGGGCGTGTTCACCTCCTCCGCCTCCAGCGTCTCGCCGTCCTCCAGCACCCGGCGGTCATTGGCTCGCAGCCGTTGCGCCGTGGCTGCGTCGAAAAACGCCGCATCGTCATGGCCTAATACCTCGTGCGCCGGCCTGCCAAAGTAATGCAGCGTGTGGTGGTTGGCGTACTGGTAACGGTAGTCCTTGCCCTTGATGTAGATGAACGCGCCAACACTGTCCAAAATGGTGGTGAGCTTTTGCTCGCTGTCCCGCAAGTGGCGCGTACGTTCTTGGACCTGGCGACGCAAGATCGCAACCATCAACGCAGCCAGCAAGCTGAACGCCACCAAGCCCGCAAGCCCCCGCCACACCCAGGGGGAAATCTGCACGCCAGGGTCTTGCCCGCCCCAGTGGCGCATCACTTGGGCATAGGCCGGGTCGGCGCCACTGCGCCAGTTCTCGACGGATCGGTCAATGGCCGCCAACACATCTGCATTGCGACCGGGGCCGGTCGCAAAGAACAGCGTAGCGGGCTGGAACACAATGCCCGTGTCCACCACGCCATAGCGGGCCGAATGGAAATTGCCGAACAGATGGTTGGAGATGACCGCATCGGCCTCGCCCCGCTGCACCATGGCAAACGCATCTATCAGGCTGGGCGCATCCACCAAAGTCACCTGGATGCCAAAGCTGTCCACCATGTTCAGGAATGTGGACCGCTGCACGGAGCCCTTGAGCACCGCGACCCGCTTGCCCTGCAGGTCAAACAACGAGTAGATGGGCGCGCCTGATGTCCGGTAGATCTGCGACCAGCTGTGCAGCACTGGCAGGCGGTGAAAGTCATACAGGATCTCGCGCTCGGGCGAGCGAGCCACGTCGGGCATCAGGTCGAGTCGGCCCTCGCGCAGCGCATCCAGGCAGTCCTGCCAGCTGCAGGGCACATATTTGATGGTCCACTGCTCGCGCGCAGCCACCAATTGCAGCAGATCCACAAAGATGCCTGCGGCCTTGCCGTCGGCATCCACAAACACCTTGGGTTCGTTCGAGTACACGCCCACACGCAGCTCGCGGGGCGCCGCAGCAATGCTGGCGCTGGCCGTCAATACGGCCGCCCACACAATGCCTTTGAGCCACGCGGCACAGCGCCGCACCAGCCAGTTCACGCCAGGTTTCACACCGGACCCCCCAGGTGATGGAGAAACCATGTTAACGAATGCTTGCAAAAACCTCCAAAAATTAACTACCGTGTGCCGGTTGGGGTAGCATGTGCCACACCCCCGCCCCGCCCAGGAGACAGCGATGCCCCATGAACGCCGCCACTTCGTCCGCGTTGGTTTTGATGCACCGGCCCTGCTGACCACGGCCACCGACGCATTCAGCGTGCATGTGCTGGATTTGTCGCTCAAGGGCGCGTTGATCATGGTGCCCGCGCAGGCCACGCTGGGGCAAGGCACGTTGTGCCAACTGACCATCCCCCTGGCCGACACCGGCAACCACATCGCCATGTCCACCGAGGTGGCCCACGTGCAAGGCCTGCACACCGGTCTGCTGTGCAAGGGCATTGACCTGGACAGCGTCACCCACCTGCGCCGTCTGATCGAGCTGCAACTGGGCGACCCCGCCCTGCTGGAGCGGGACCTGGGCGAACTGACCATGGCGGGCGCGGCGCACTGACGGCCGCCGCAGGGCTCGTCACCGCCGCCGCAGCGGCACCTCTTTTCTTCTTGGCGCGTTTGTCAAACCGGCGGGTGCCGACCCATCACTGCGCTTCCTGCTCCTGCAGCGCGCGCCACATCACTTTGCCGCTGCCGCTCTTGGGCAACGCCGGCACAAACTGCACGATGCGCGGCACTTTGTAGACGGCCATGTTCTCGCGGCACCAGTCGATGATCTGCTGCTCGGTCGTGTCCTTGTGGGTGGCGCGCAGCACCACCACCGCCTTGACTGTCTCGCCCCGGTAGCTGTCCTTGGCCGCGATGATGCAGGCCTCCTGGATCGCAGGGTGGCGGAACATCAACGCCTCGACCTCGGCGGGCCACACCTTGAAGCCGCTGGCATTGATCATGCGTTTGAGCCGGTCGGTCAAAAAGAAGTAACCGTCCTCGTCCATGCGCCCCAAGTCGCCCGAACGGAAGAACCGCTTGCCCTCGAACTCAATGAAGGCCGACGCCGTGGCATCGGGCCGCTTCCAGTAACCCTCGAACACCTCGGGGCCATGGATGATGATCTCGCCCTGCTCGCCCACCGGCAGCTCCTGCAGCGTGTCGGGGTCGATCACCCGCGCGTCGGTGCTCATGAACGGAATGCCCAGGCACTGCTGCTTGGGGTGGTCGGGCGGGTTGGCGTGCGACGGAGCGGCTGTCTCGGTCAGGCCATAGCCCTCGGAATACCGCAGGCCATACTGCTCCAGCAGGCGCTGCGCCACTGCCTGCGGCATGGCGGCCCCACCACCACCGATATAGGCCAGGCTGGACAGGTCATAGCTGGCAAAGTTCGGGCTGCCCAGCAGGTCGATGACCATGGTGGGAATGTTGGTCCAGGTGGTGACCTGGTAGCGCGATATGAGGCGCCCGGCCAGGTCGCGGTCCCACCGGGGCATGATGACCAGCGTGGCGCCGCAGTAGATCGACGTGTGCATCACGCTCACCATGCCGGTGATGTGGAACATGGGCACCACCGCCAGCGTCACATTGTCGGCTGACCCATTGCCCCACAGGCTGGCGGCCACCGTGTTGTGCATGATGCTTTTGTGCAGGTGCATACAGCCCTTGGGCAGGCCTGTGGTGCCACTGGTGTAGGGCAGCAGCGCCAGGTCGGCCGGGCCTACCGACAGGGCGGGTGGCGCGTCCGCACAGGCCAGGGCGTCCGTCCAGGCGTGGACCTGCCCGCCCTCCAGCGCAGGCAAGGGGTGGCGCGTGCCCAGCCAGTCTATCCAAGCCTCGGGCGGCGCATCCATGCCGGTCACGGCCACGTCGAACGCATCCGAGAACTGCGTGACCACCAGATGCGCCAGCCGCTCGCCAGGGGCCAACGCATTGCAGGCCTTGGCCATCTCCGGAGCCAGATCACCGGTGGTGATCGCAACCTTGGTGTCAGGATCGGTGATGTAGTGCTTGAGCTCTTCGGCCCGGTTCATCGGATTGACCGGCACCACCACCGCATTGGCCCGCAGGATGGCAAAGTGGGCCATTACCAGCTGCGGGCAGTTCTGCATGCACAGCACCACGCGGTCGCCCCGCTGCACCCCCAGTTGCGCCAGCCGCGCAGCCAGGCGCTCCGCGCCTTCCATCAGTTGCCGGTAGCTGACCGCGGTGCCGAAAAACACCAACGCCGCCTTGTCGGGGTAGCGACGTGCATTGGTCGCCAGGTTGTCCCACAGCGGGGTGGCAGGCAGTGTGATGGCGTGGGGAAGGCGGCGGGGCCAGAACTTGTAGTGAGGGCGCATGGGGCAGACAGTCTCCTTTTGATCGCAAGCCTAGTTCGCAGCCCTCAGCACGACAATGGGGTGCCCCTCGGCAAGCGTCGCCAACGCGACCGCCCCCCCCTGGGCCATCGATTCTGCCTCGCCTCCGCCTTATCACACCTTTGGCAATCTAAGCGCGAGTGAGCTCTCGCATTTTGTGATGCGCGTAAGTCACATTAATTCCGCAGATTCGTTTTGGATACGAAGTGTCACATTAAATCCGCAGATTCGTTTTGAACATGAAGTTCATCGTTGCGTTCGATCCTTAGAATGGCCTTGCATACAGGTAATAACCCTCTCTCCTTAAAGTAGAAAATTGCATAAGACAAGCCATATCTCCCTTGCCTCCATTCACGCTAGGCCAGCCTACGTTGAAGCTGTACTGAATCAGCTGACACATCGGAAGATTCCGCTGTTTTTTCGAGATGAGAGGCAAGTGGATAGTCGAGTTGTGCTCGAGGGCCTCACCCAAGGAACGCTGGGTTCTAATGTTTTCTACGAAGTGTTGCTAAAGGAAGCAATAACCCGGGTAGTCGGAATCGTGGCGGTCCAAAAACCCGCGACGAAGGAATCGCCAGCCTATATTTCCTTCTTGCTCATTGATGCAGACTTTCGCGGTCGCGGTCTGGGGCACGACGTTATTCTTCTTCTCGACAAGGAACTAGCCCAGTTTTCTGACACGATCTTGCTCCATGTTTCACCTCCCAGCCCCAGCCTGATTGCATTTTGGAAACGCAACGGTTTCGTCACGGTGGACGGTCTTCAGGAGATTGTGGGTGTAGATCAAACGAAACATACCGGCGCACTGATGCAAAAACGGCTTCACACGACCGCTTCGCTCGAGCTACTGCACTAAATGGCGGTCCTTGTCGGTGAGACCAACCGTCTCACCGCCGGAGATAACTTCAGTCAACTATTGACCTGCGCCCACAACTTGTCCAGCCGCTTCACGCTGACCGGCTGCGGCGTGCGCAGCTCTTGCGCGAAGAAGCTCACGCGCAGTTCCTCCAGCAGCCAGCGCAGCTCCTGCATGCGCGCGTCCACGGCGCCCTTGCGCTCGGCCACCAGGCGCCAGTAGCGTTGCTCTTGCGGGCGCAACTCGGCCAGCTTGGCGGCGTCGCGGGCAGGGTCGGCGCGGTATTTATCCAGGCGCAGCGTGATGGCCTTGAGGTAGCGGGCGTAGTGCGCCAGTTGCGTCCACGGCGCGGCGGCGATGAAGTTCTTGGGCACCAGGCGTTGCAGCTGCTGCTGCGCATCCTGCGTGGCCTCGGGGGCGTTTTTGGTGTCCTTGATCTTGCGGGCGGCGGCTGCGTATTCGGTGAGGATGGTGGCGGCCAGGCGCGCGACCTCGTTGGCGATCAGCGTGAGGCGACCCCGGCCTTCTTCCACGCGGCGCTTGAAGGCGTATTCGTCGGTGGGCAGCGGGTCGAGCAAGAAGGCGCGGTCCAGCGCCACGTCGATGATCTGGGTGCGCAGCTCTTCCTGCGTGCCCAGCGGCATGTAGGCCACCGCCATCTTCTGCAGATCGGGGATGTTCTTTTCGAGGTACTTGAGGGCGTCCTTGATCTGCAGCGCAAACAGGCGGCGCAGGCCCGCGCGGTGCTTGGCGGCGGCCACCTCGGGTTCGTCGAAGACTTCGATGGTCACGGCGTCGCCGCCGTCGATCAGGGCCGGAAAGCCGATCAGCGTCTGGCCGGCCTTCCTGATCTCCATGAGTTCGGGCAGCTCGCCGAATGTCCAGGTGGTGTAGCGCTGGCCTGCAGGGGTCGATGGTGCAGCGGGTGCGGAAAGCGTCGTGCTGCCTGGCTTGGCCGCTGGGCCTGGCCCGTTAACTCCTGATTTGATAGCACCCCGGGCATGATTCTCTGGCGCTTGCGGCGCTTTTTGCTTCAAATCCGCTGTATCGGCGGCTGTACTGCCCAATTTGAGTACCGCCAGCGCCTGGAACGCGCCCCGCGCCTTGGCGCCCCACTCGGCCTTGAGTGCGCCCAGGTTGCGGCCATGCCCCAGCTGGCGGCCGTGCTCGTCCACCACGCGGAAGTTCATGAACAAATGGGGGCTGAGCATGTCGAGCTTGAAGTCGGCGCGCTTCACGTCGAGCGAGGTTTCGTCGCGCACCTGCTTGAGCAGTACCTCGGTCAGGCTGCCCGTGCCAAAGCGCTCGGGTGCGCCCAGCAGCTCGGCCAGGCGCGTGGCGCTGTCGGGCAGCGGCACAAAGCGGCTGCGCGGGCGCTGGGGCAGGCTTTTGAGCAGGGCCTGGATCTTGTCTTTGAGCATGCCGGGCACCAGCCACTCGCAGCGCTCGTCGCTCACCTGGTTGAGCACAAAGAGCGGGATGGTCACGGTGATGCCGTCACGCGCATCGCCGGGCTCGTGCAGATAGCTGGCAGCGCAGTCCACACCGCCCAGGCGCACCGTCTTGGGAAAGGCGTTGGTGGTGATGCCGGCGGCCTCGTGACGCATCAGCTCCTCGCGGGTGAGCTTGAGCAGGTCGGGTTGCTTTTTGCTTTCTTCGCGGTACCAGGCCTCAAAACTATGGCCGCTGCACACCTCGGGCGGCAGTTGTTGGTCGTAGAAGGCGTAGATGAGTTCGTCGTCCACCAGCACGTCCTGCCGGCGGGATTTGTGCTCCAGCTCTTCCACCTTGGCGATCATCTTCTGGTTGGCGGCCAGGAAGGGCAGGCGCGTCTCCCAGTTGCCACCCACCAGGGCTTCGCGGATGAACACCTCGCGCGCAGCGTGCGGGTCTACCTTGCCAAAGTTCACGCGGCGGTTGTTGTAGACCACGATGCCGTAGAGCGTGGCGCGCTCCAGCGCCACCACCTCGGCGGACTTCTTCTCCCAGTGCGGGTCCAGCAACTGCTTTTTGAGCAAATGGCCGCCAATCTGCTCCAGCCACTGCGGCTCGATGGCGGCGATGCCCCTGCCAAACAGGCGCGTGGTCTCGACCAGTTCCGACGCGATGATCCAGCGGCCGGGCTTTTTGTTCAGGTGCGCGCCGGGGTGCTTGTAGAACTTGATGCCACGCGCGCCCAGGTACCAGTCTTCCTCGTCACTCTTGCAGCCTACGTTGCCCAGCAGCCCGGCCAGCATGGACAGGTGCAGCTGCTCGTAGCTCGCGGGTTGCGTGTTGATCTGCCACTTGTGCTCGGTCACCACCGTGAGCAGCTGGGTGTGGATGTCGCGCCACTCGCGCAGGCGGCGGATGCTGATGAAGTTCTGGCGCAGCAGCTGCTCGTACTGGCGGTTGCTGAGCTTGTGGGTGGCGGCCGGGGCCACAGCGGCGCTTGTGGGTGCAGGAGGCGCTGCCGCTGGGCTGCCCCCGCCGCTGCGCTGCGCCACCGGCAGATACGCCTGCGAAGGCGCCTTCTGCGCGGCCATGGCCTTTTGGGCACGGGCCGATGGCAGGCTGGGCGCCCCGCCCCGGGCCTCGTTGATCCACTTCCACAGCTTCAGATACCCGCTGAACTCGCTCTTGTCGTCGTCGAACTTGGCGTGCGCCTGGTCAGCCTGCTGTTGTGCCTCCATGGGGCGGTCGCGCACGTCCTGCACGCTCAGTGCGCTGGCGATGATGAGCACCTCGTCCAGCGCCTTGCGGTCGCGCGCCTCGATGATCATGCGGCCCACGCGCGGGTCCAGCGGCAGACGCGACAGCTCCACGCCCATGGGCGTGAGTTCGTTGGCGTCGTCCACCGCGCCCAGTTCGGACAGCAGCTGGTAACCGTCGGCAATCGCGCGGCCCGAAGGCGCCTCGATGAACGGAAACTGCGTGACATCGCCCAGGTGCAGCGACTTCATGCGCAGGATGACGCCCGCCAGCGAGCTGCGCAGGATTTCGGGGTCGGTAAAGCGCGGGCGGCTGTTGAAGTCCGCCTCGTCGTACAGGCGGATGCAGATGCCGTTGGCCACGCGCCCGCAGCGGCCCGCGCGCTGGTTGGCTGCGGCCTGGCTGATGGGCTCCACCAGCAGCTGCTCCACCTTGCTGCGGAATGAATAGCGCTTGACGCGCGCTGTACCTGCGTCAATCACGTAGCGGATACCCGGCACTGTGAGCGAGGTCTCGGCCACGTTGGTCGCCAGCACGATGCGGCGGCCCGTGTGGCCGTCAAAGATGCGGTCCTGCTCGGCCTGACTGAGGCGCGCAAACAGCGGCAGCACCTCGGCGTTGCGCATCACGGGCTGGTGCGACACGTGCTTGCGCAGGTGGTCGGCAGCCTCGCGGATCTCGCGTTCACCGGGCAAAAAGACCAGGATGTCGCCCGCCGCATTCCCCTGCCACAGCTCGTCCACGCCATCGGCAATGGCCTCGTTCAGACCATAGTCGCGGCTCTCTTCAAACGGGCGGTAGCGCTGCTCCACCGGAAAGGTGCGGCCCGACACCATGATGACCGGGGCCTGACCCTTGGCGCTTTCAAAGTGTTTGGCAAACCGGTCCGCATCAATCGTGGCCGACGTGACGATGACCTTCAGGTCCGGCCGGCGCGGCAGGATCTGGCGGATGTAGCCCAGCAGAAAGTCGATGTTGAGGCTGCGTTCGTGCGCCTCGTCGATGATGATGGTGTCGTAGGCCTTGAGCAGCGGGTCGGTCTGCGTCTCGGCCAGCAAGATGCCGTCGGTCATGAGCTTGACGGACGCATCGCGCGAGAGGCGGTCCTGGAACCGCACCTTGAAGCCCACCACGTCGCCCAGCGGCGTGTTCAGCTCTTCGGCAATGCGCTTGGCCACGCTGCTGGCCGCAATGCGGCGTGGCTGGGTGTGGCCAATCAGCTGCCCTTTCTGTCCCGGCTTGGCATTGCACTTGCCACGGCCCAGCGCCAGCGCAATCTTGGGCAGCTGCGTGGTCTTGCCCGACCCCGTTTCACCGCACACGATGATCACCTGGTGCTTGTTGATGGCCTCCATGATCTCGTCGCGCTTGCCCGACACCGGCAACGACTCGGGGAACGTGATGCGCAGCGGCGCTGGCGGCGCGGCGGGTGCAGATACGGGTGCTGGAGCAGGAACGCGGGACGACGCAGGCAAACGCGGATCAGAAGAAGACATAGGCCCGCATTATCGATAGCAGCACCCTGCCCCCTGCGCTGCATCTGTGCTTTTGGTACGACATTTCGCCGCGTTTTCAGCGCTTTTCGTTGCCAAAGCCCGCCAGCGCCGCCAAAATCGCGCCCAGTCTTCGCAAGCCCCTGTTCAGCGCCACCCTCGGCGCACGGCCCGAACGACCCCTGGAGGTCCCCGACATGTCTGCCCTTTACGCCGCACCCGTCTGACCACAGTCCACCGCCCGGGCTGGACTGTGCACACACAGTTCAGCCATGGCAAATGCACCCGCGCACTCTTTCACGCGCTCCGCAAGCCCTGGCTCCATCGCCGGGGTTTTTTGTTTGTGGAGTACGTGCACACCATGAGTGCCAAAAAACTGTCTCGGGCCTTCGCCCAGGGTGAAATCAAGAAGCTGCGTCGCATGAAGCAGCCCCTGGTGCTGAAGCTCGAAGCCTCGGGCCCGCCCCGAAACCCTGTGGCCGCAGCGCTGGCCCAACGCAGCCTGTCCAGCGCGGCAGGCAAGCACATCCGAACCCGTGGGGCCCAGCGCCGTGCGGACAACGTCGCCCTGCGCAAGGCGATCCAGAACCCCTTTTTGAACGATTGACATGAATCCCTTCAACAACCCACTGCCGCCACACCAGCGGCATCCCACTCCGCATCCGGCGCTGGCCGGTGCGCCAACGCTGGCAGCGCATCCATCCCCGGTGCACTCAGCGCACCCTGTGCGTGCCCAGACAGCCGCGCCCATCACGCCAGTTGCCAGCAGCGCAGAGCTGGCCCAGCGCCAGCAGGCTTTGGCCCACGCGGCGTTGCAACTGAAAGCCGAGCTGTTCGGCATCGACGATGTGATCGACCGCGTGATCAATGCCATCCGCGCCTGGTACGTGCTGCCGCAGCTCATCACCCGGCCGGTCATCGTCTGCCTGTGGGGCCTGACCGGCACGGGCAAGACGCAGCTCACGCGGCGGCTGGCCCAGCTGCTGGGCTTTTACGACCGGTTTGTGGAAGTGCAGATGGACGGCTTCAGCCACGGCGCGAGCTACCGCAGCTCGTCCATCTCGGGCATGCTGGGCGACTCGGGCATCCACGAGGGCATGCCGGGCATCCTGGTGCTGGACGAGTTCCAGCGCTTTCGCACGGTGGACACCAAGGGCGCCGACGTGAAGGTGGAGCGCTACCAGGACGTGTGGACGCTGCTGTCCGACGGGCGCCTGCCACCCGCGTTGAGCGCGCTGTCCAACATCGAGCGCAAGCTGGCCGATGCACACTACGAGGCTGAGCGCGCCGAAGATGGCGATGACGACCGCGCAGGCAAGAAACCCTACCGCTTTCAGCTGGACGCCTGGGATGCGCAAGAACTCAAGCGCATGCTGAAGCTGCAGGAGCCGCTGTCCGCCATCATGCAGTGGCCGCCCGCCAAGGTGCAGGCGCTGTTTGCCAGCTTTCAGCAGTCCAGCCATGCGTGGGAGACCGACTACAGCAAGCTGCTGGTGTTTGTATGCGGCAACCTCGACGAGATGTACCACGAGACCGCACAACGCGTGGAAGACTGCGACACCGATGCCGACATCTTTCACCGCCTGACGCGCAAGCTCTCGCTCATCGATGTGAAGAAGGCGCTGGGCGAGCGCTTCAAGCCTGAGCAGATCGCACGGCTGGGCAATGAACATGTGGTCTACCCGTCGTTCAGCAAGGCGACGTATGAGCGCCTCATCCATAACCTGTGCACACGCTATGTGGACGATATTGCCGCGCAGTGTGGCGTGCGGTTTGCCATCGGGCAGGATGTGCTGAGCGAGCTGTATGCCAACGCGGTGTTTCCTGCGCAGGGCACGCGGCCACTGTTCTCGTCGGTGCATGCGATCCTGAGCGCCAACCTGGTCAACGCGGCGTTGTGGGTGGTGCAGGAGCAGCTCTCAACGGACCAGGAGTTCGCCATTCACCTGGCGCCCGACAAGCGCCACCTGCTGGTGTCGGGCCAGGGGCCGGAGGGCGCAGTGCAGGCCGCGTTTGCGGTGACGCTGGAGCTGAACCGGCTCAAGCAACGTGCCAATGCAGACTTTCGGGCCCTGCTGGCAGTGCATGAGGCGGGCCACGGGCTGGCGTACTGCGTGTTGTTCGGCCATGCTCCGCAAGAGGTGAAGATCAACATCGCCTCGTTCGAGGGCGGCTACAACAGCTTCTCCAGCCTCAAGGCCACCACGCGCCAGAACGCGCTCGACATGATGTGCGTAGGCCTGGCAGGCCGCGTGGCAGAGGAGCTGGTGTTTGGCGAAATGGCCTGCACCACCGGGGCCGAGCAGGACTTCAAGCAGGTGACGGCCGAGGCAGCGCGCTACATCCGCCACCATGGCTTTGGCGCTCGGCTGGCCCGCACCGATGTCACCGTGGAGATGGACAACCATGTCAACACCGACATCGGCCCGAGCAACGAGGCCATCGAGGCGTTGATGCTGCAGCAATACCAGCACGCCCAGGCACTGCTGACCACGCACCACGAGGCACTGGGGCGCACGGTGGACGCCCTGCTGGAACACGGCACCATCGCCCCTGCGGAGATGGTGGCGCTGCTGCAAGGCTGCGGCATTGCACTGGAGGCCCCCTCGGACGCTGCAGGCACCCTGCCCGAGGAAGGCCTGGTGCTGGAGCCCTTTGGTGCCAAACTCAGCGCGTTTCGCGCGCGCGGGGCGGCGTCCGCTGCACCCCAGCTGGCGTAACACCCAGCACGAAGGACCAAGGATCGACATGGCCAGCGGGTTTTCCGAGTCCGGTGACGGGCTGCACTACGCCGAGCACATCTCGGTGCCGATGCGCCTCTTTGTGGGCGCCATTGCGCTGGGCATGTTCCTGATTCCTGTTCCCTTTGTGATGCACGCCACGGCCCGGACCCCGTGGCTGCACCTGCTGTTGGCCGCCGCGTGTGTGGTGGCGGCCTGCGCCATGGGTGCGCTGTTTTTGGCGATTGCTCTGGGGCGGGTGCTGACGCTACATTTCGACTCAGCCAGGCGCCAAGTGCGGCGCACCTCGCGCTGGCCGCTGGTGGGCCGCACTGTGCACATTGCGTTTGATCGCTTTGCACCACCAGAGGTGGTGGAACGCACCTCAGAAGACGGCCCCTACCATGTGCTGCGCCTGACAGTGCATGGCGAGCGCTCCATGCACCTGGGCGGGTTTGACCGGCGGGAAGATGCCGAACGCTGGCGAAGCCGCATCGCGGCGCTGGTCGAGGGTCACCCTGGCTGAGCGTGCAAATCCCAGCACCCGGTCCCTAAGGACACTTATCATTCGCTCCTCGCGCATTACCACCACTGCCCCAAACACCTTTCTCCATGTCCGCCGTCTTCAATTTCACCTTCGTCCCCTGGTTCCGCTCGGTGGCGCCCTACATCCACAAGTTCCGCAACCAGACGTTTGTGATCGGGCTGACGGGTGAGGCGATTGCGGCCGGCAAGCTGCACAGCATTGCGCAAGACCTGGCACTGATCCAGGCCATGGGCGTGAAGATCGTGCTGGTGCACGGCTTTCGCCCGCAAGTGAATGAGCAGCTGGCAGCCAAGGGGCATGCGGCCAAGTACTCCCATGGCATCCGCATCACTGACTCCGTGGCACTCGACTGCGCGCAGGAGGCCGCCGGGCAGCTGCGCTACGAGATCGAGGCCGCGTTCAGTCAAGGCCTGCCCAACACGCCGATGGCGGGCGCCACGGTGCGCGTGATCTCGGGCAACTTTCTCACGGCGCGGCCCGTGGGCATTGTGGATGGGGTGGATTTTCAGCACTCGGGCCTGGTGCGCAAGGTGGACGTGGCCGGCATCCAGCGCACGCTGGACATGGGCGCGCTGGTGCTGCTGTCGCCGTTTGGCTTCTCGCCCACGGGCGAGGCCTTCAACCTGAGCATGGAAGAAGTGGCCACGAGCGTGGCCATTGAGCTGCGGGCCGACAAGCTCATCTTTTTGACCGAGGTGCAGGGCATCCGCATGTCGCCCACCGAGCCCGAGAGCGACGACAACCCCATAGACACCGAGCTGCCGCTGGCCGCCGCGCAGGCGCTGCTGGCCCAGTTGCCCCCGGCGCAGCAGCCCACCGACACGGGCTTTTACCTTCAGCACTGTGTGAAGGCCTGCAAGGCCGGCGTGGAGCGCAGCCACATCCTGCCGTTTGCGGTGGACGGCTCGCTGCTGCTGGAGGTCTATGTGCACGACGGCATCGGCAGCATGGTCATCGACGAAAAGCTCGAAGAGCTGCGCGAGGCCACGATTGACGACGTGGGCGGCATCCTGCAGCTGATCGAGCCCTTCGAGAAGGACGGCACGCTGGTCAAGCGCGACCGCACCGAGATCGAGCGCGACATCGCCACCTACACCATCATCGAACACGACGGCGTGATTTTTGGCTGCGCGGCGCTCTACCCCTACCCCGAAGCCAAAACGGCCGAGATGGCCGCGGTGACGGTATCGCCGCAAAGCCAGGGAACGGGCGACGGCGAAAAGCTGCTCAAGCGCATCGAGCAGCGCGCGCGCCTGCTGGGGCTGGACAGCATCTTTGTGCTGACCACCCGCACCATGCACTGGTTCATCAAGCGCGGCTTCTCCCCCGTGGACCCGGACTGGCTGCCCGACGCCCGCAAGCGCAAGTACAACTGGGACCGCAAGAGCCAGGTGCTGGTCAAGAAGCTCTAAGAGCGGGTGAAAGTCTCGCGCGCGGCCGCCACGGCGCGCGCCACCTGCGCAATCGCCGCGTCCCGCTGCTCCGGCGACGCCTTAGAGCGCGTGAGGTAGCAGGTCACCAGCACCGGCGCGCCGCCGTCCTGCGGCCACAACACGCCAATGTCGTTGGCCGTGCCGCTGTCGCCCGCCGTGCCCGTCTTGTCGCCTACCTTCCAGCCCGGCACACCGGCGCGCAGGCGCTTATCGCCCGTGCTGGTCTCCACCAGCCAGCGCTGCAGCCAGGCCCGGGACATGGGGCTGAGCGCGTTACCCAGCACCAGTTTTTGCATGGTCTGCAGCATGGCCAGCGGCGTGGTGGTGTCACGCGGGTCGCCCACGGCAGCCTCATTCAGCGTGGGCTCGGTGCGGTCCAGCCGCGTGACCTCGTCACCCAGCGAACGCACGAATGCGGTGAACCCGGCCGGCCCGCCATGGCGGGCCAGCAACACATTGGCGGCGGTGTTGTCGCTCAGGCTCACGGTGGCAAAGCACAACTCGCCCACCGTCAGGCCGCCACCATCGCCCGCGCGCGGGCCGCTGACGGGCGAGTACGCCACCACGTCGGCCGCTGCGTAGTGCACACGCGCATCCAGCCGCTCTTTGCCCTGGTCCACCAGGGCCAGCATCCAGCCGGCGAGCACCAGCTTGAAGGTGCTGGCCATGGCAAAACGCTCGTCCTGCCGCCAGCCCAGCGCCAGGCCCGACCCGGTGTCCAGCATGGCCACCCCCAGGCGGCCCTGGGCGGCGCGTTCGATGCTGGCGAGGGCATCGTTCCATGCGCTGGCGGTCTGCTCGCGGCGGTCTGAGTTGCTGGCAGCTGCACAACCCCATAACGGCATGGCCGTGGCGGCCATCAAACCCAAGGAAAACTGTCTTCTTTGCATATCGATTGAAAGCGTAGTGGGGAACAAGGCCCGAACGATACGAGGGTTCAGCCCCCCGCACCATCGACAATAATTGCCAAAAGCCCCAAGAAAAACTTTGACCTTTTGGCGCCATGCACCTGCCACTCAATGCCCTGCGGGCCTTCGAGGCCTCGGCCCGCCACCTGAACATCACGCGCGCCGCCCAGGAGCTGCACGTGACCCAGACCGCCGTGAGCCAGCACATCCGCAAGCTGGAGGACCGGCTGGGCAAGCCGCTGTTCCGCCGCCTGCCACGCGGACTGGCGCTGACGGACGAAGGCCAGGCCCTGCTGCCGGTGGTGGTGGAATCGTTTGGCAACTTGCAGCGCGCCCTGGAGAAGCTGGGCGACACCCGGCCGCGCGAGGTGCTGACCGTGGGCGCCGTGGGCACGTTTGCAGTGGGCTGGCTACTGCCTCGGCTGCGCGACTTTCAGCAGACCTGCCCCTTTGTGGACCTGCGCCTGCTCACGCACAACAACCGGGTGGACATGGCGGGCGAAGGGCTGGACTACGCCATCCGCTTTGGCGACGGTGCCTGGCACGGCACGCAGGCCGACCGCATCATGGATGCGCCCATGTCCGTGATGTGCTCGCCCGCCTTGGCCCGTGGCCTGCGCACGATGGCCGACCTGGCGCGCCAGCCCTTGCTGCGCAGCTACCGCACCGACGAATGGACGGCCTGGTTCGAGGCTGCGGGTGCGCCCTGCCCCGTGGTGCGTGGCGCGGTGTTCGACTCGTCACTGACGCTGGCCGAGGCGGCGGCGCAGGGCGCGGGCATGGCACTGTTGCCAGTGAAGATGTTCGCGCGCGAACTGCAGCAGGGCCGCCTGGCGCAGCCCTTTGCACAAGAGCTGCACCGGGGCGCCTACTGGCTGACCCGCTTGCAATCGCGCACCACCACGGGGGCCATGGCAGCGTTCCGGGACTGGCTGATGTCACAGGCCAGCATCACAGTGGGTGCCGGGACTGAAGAATTGGGATGATTTTGGCCGGCAGCGCTAGTGGATCATGTGCCAGAAGCTATCAATTACATAGCAAACGTACGCCGTGATGCACGGGGTGCAGCGGTGTCAAAACCCCATCGCCGCCGCATCCACCCCGTCCACCTGCCCCGCATCCAGAAACTGCTGGCCATAGCGCAGGTACACCCCTTCGCGCACAAACACCTCGAACAGGTCGGGGTCGATGTGCCCGTTGTCTCGCATCCTGCACATGATGGCCAGCGCCTGCGACAGGGTCATGCCACTCTTGTAGGGCCTGTCTGCGGCCGTCAGCGCCTCAAAGATGTCGGCAATGCCCATCATGCGTGCCTGCAGCGACATCTGCTGGCGCGTGAGGCCACGCGGATAGCCCTTGCCGTCCATGCGTTCGTGGTGGCCCCCAGCGTACTCGGGCACGTTCTGGAGGTGGCGCGGCCAGGGCAGCGTCTCCAGCATCTTGATAGTGGCGACGATGTGGTAGTTGATGGTGTCGCGCTCGGCCTGGTTCAGCGTGCCGGAGCGGATGGTGAGGTTCTCCACCTCCTCCCCCGTCAAAAAGCTCGTTTGCACACCCTGCGGGTTGCGCCAGTGGCGCATGGCGGCAATATCGCGCACACGCTGCTGGTCTTCGGGGCGCATGGCCTCGGTGCCGGTGTTGCTGCGGCGCAGAAACTCGCGGTCTTCCTCCAGCGCATGGATCTCGTGCTGCAGGGCCTGCAGCTCCTGGCCTTCAGCCCGTGCATCCACCACCGGACGCAGCGCCAGCTGGCGGCGCAGCGCGGCCAGTTCGGCATCGCGCTTGAGCACTTCAAACCGCGTGTCCACCAGGCCGATGCGGTCGTAGATGGTCTGCAGCTTGGTGGCCTTGTCCACCACGTGCACAGGCGTGGTGATCTTGCCGCAGTCGTGCAGCAGGCCCGCCATCTTGAGCTCGTAGCGGTCGCGGTCGCTCATCTTGAACGCGGCCAGCGGCCCCTCGCGGGTGGCATCCACAGCCTCGGCCAGCATCATCGTGAGGGCGGGCACGCGCTGGCAGTGGCCGCCGGTGTAGGGGGACTTTTCGTCGATGGCCAGGTTGATCAGGTTCACAAACGACTCGAACAGGCGTTCAAGCTGGGTGATGAGCAGCCGGTTGGTGAGCGCAATGGCCGCCTGCGAGGCCAGCGACTCGGCGAGGCTCTGGTCGGCCTGCGAGAAGGTGATGACCTCGCCCGTGTCCGGGTCGCGCGCATTGATGAGCTGCAGCACACCGATGAGTTCGAGGTCGTGGTTCTTCATCGGCACCGTGAGGAACGACTGCGACCGGTAGCCCGTGCGCTGGTCAAACGCGCGCGTGCCAGAAAAATCAAACCCTGCCGCGCTGTAGGCGTCGGCAATGTTCACCGTGCGGTCGTGGATGGCCGCGTGGGCCGCCACCAGCGAATCATTGGGCCCGCCGTCGGCCGTGCGCAGGGGCAGCAGCGGCAGGTCGATGGGTTTGCCCGTGGTGCCCCCCAGGTTGATGCCCAGCGAGTCGGTGCGCAATATCTCGAACTTGAGCGCCGACTGGTCTTCCGTCACGCTGTAGAGCGTGCCGCCGTCGGCTCCGGTGATGGTCTTGGCGGCCTCCAGGATGTTCTCCAGCAGCCGGTCGATGTCCCGCTCGCGCGAGAGCGCAGCGCCGATGCCATTGAGCTGCTCCAGCCGACGGAACAGATTGAGAGTGGATTCCTTGCTCATGCGACCACCTTGCAAGCAGCGTTGGTAACCCCGCATCGTAACGAAAGGTGACAGCTATCATCCCCCTTCCTGTTTCAAAAACGCCTTTTTCGTGGACTCGGTCACACCCCGCTATCTCACTGCCGCGCTTTATCGGTTTGTGGACCTGCCAGACTTTGCCGCCCTGCGCGAGCCCCTGCAGACCCTGTGCGACGCGAACGGCGTGCGCGGCATGCTGTTGCTGGCGCCCGAGGGCGTCAACGGCACCATTGCAGGCGAACCACAGGGCGTGCATGCGGTGTTGGCCTGGCTGCGCAGCGATGCGCGCTTTGCCGCCCTGCAGCACAAGGAGGCGCTGGCCGAGCGCATGCCCTTCTACCGCATGCGCGTGCGCCTCAAGCGCGAGATCGTCACCCTGGGCGTGCCAGGCCTGAACCCCGCACGCAACGCAGGCACCTATGTGAAGCCCGAAGACTGGAACGCCCTCATCGACGACCCGGGCGTGGTGGTGGTGGACACGCGCAATGACTACGAGGTGGGCATTGGCACGTTTGAGCGCGCCATCAACCCGCACACGCAGACCTTTGCAGAGTTTCCGGCCTGGGTGGCGCAGCAATCGCAGCCTGGCGGCGTATTGGCTGGCAAGCCCCGCGTGGCCATGTTCTGCACGGGCGGCATCCGCTGCGAAAAGTCCACCGCGTTCCTCAAGTCACAAGGCTTTGACGAGGTGTACCACCTGGAAGGCGGCATCCTCAAGTACCTGGAAACCGTGCCCGAAGAATCCAGCCGCTGGCACGGTGACTGCTTTGTGTTCGACGAACGTGTGTCCGTAGGCCATGGCCTCGCACCGGGCCACCACCAGTTGTGCCGATCCTGCCGCATGCCGCTGGGCGAGGCCGAACTGCAGTCGTCACAATACGTGCCCGGTGTGAGCTGTCCGTATTGCCACGGCACCCGCACACCCGAGCAGGAACGCGCCCTGGCCGAGCGCGAGCGGCAGATGCAGCTGGCCCGGCAGCGTGGGCAAGAGCACATCGGCGCGCAGCAACCCGGCCGCCCCACACGCGCTGTGGCCAAGAACGCGGAGGACGATGGCATGGATGGCACAACATGACCGCCCTGCCCGTCCTGTACTCGTTCCGCCGCTGCCCCTATGCCATGCGCGCCCGCCTGGCCCTGGCCGTGAGCGGCCAGGTTTGCGAACTGCGCGAGGTGGTGCTGAGGAACAAGCCCCAGGGTCTGCTACAAGCATCCCCCAAGGGCACGGTGCCCGTGCTGGTGTTGCCCAGCAGCCAGGTGCTGGAGCAGAGCCTGGACATCATGCTGTGGGCGCTGCGACACCACGACCCTGAAGGCTGGCTCACCCCCAGCCATGGCAGCCTGGAGGACATGCTCGCGCTGATAGCCGAATGCGATGGCCCGTTCAAGCAGGCGCTGGACCGGTGCAAGTACCCCAGCAGATACCCGGACGCTGACATGGACGCGGAACACGCCCAAGCCGTGGCCTGGTTGGGTGCGCTGGAGGCCCGCCTCTCACCACATCAGCCTTACCTGTTCGGCCCCCACGCGGCCCTGGCCGACATGGCGATTGCTCCATTTGTGCGGCAGTTTGCAGGCATTGATGCCGACTGGTGGACCTCACAGCCGTGGCCCCGCCTGCAGGCCTGGCTGGCGCAATGGCAGGCCAGTCCGCTGTTTGGCCAGGTGATGCCCAAACTGCCCGCATGGGTTGACGGTACACAAGGCGTACCGTTCCCGCATGGCACCGGTATGCCAGGCTGAAGCTGTCGCACTGGCCCGCTTGAGATCGGTGCTTTGGGTACCATCTCTTCTACAAAACACCATGCTCCGTGACGCTAGAGGTTGTCACGGAGCAACCCCTCTTCGCTTCATGCAAAGCACAGCCTCCTCAGGGCTTTACCGCGCAGAGCCATCTCCAAGCCACCCCATCGACCCTGTAGCCCCTGCATGAAAATCATCGACGAAATGTTGAACCTGGACCTCCTCACCCACGAGCAGCACCTGCAAATCAGTGCATGGATCGCACGCTCTGCGTCGCCGGAAGAGATATTGCAAATGCCTGCGCCACTGTGGCAGGCCGTAGAACGCGCCAGCCAGACCATGGGCATCAACGAAGACCTTTTGCGTCCTCCTTCGCTGGACGCAGGGGACGTGGTGCTTGGATAGCCAACCTGTGCGCTTTCATGCGACCAGGTGGGACTGCGCTCGGAGCAGGAACACCGGCGCTGGCAACCCTTCCCATAACGAAAAAGGCGCTCCCTGGAGCGCCTTTTTCATGCAAGCCCATGCCTCACAGGCATCAAGCCATCGAATAACCAGAGCCTCGCTTGTTGCCACCCTTCAGCGCCCGCAACAGCACAGCCAGCAGGACCAAGCCAAACCCCACGAAGCAGATGAACGACCAGTTGGCAATCGAGCCACCCAGGAAGGTCCAGTCGATCGCAGTGCAATCGCCCGAGCCCCGGAAGATCATGGGGATGGCGCGGCTGATGGGGTAGTTTTCGATCATGCCGTAGAAGTCGCGGCCGCAGGTAGCGATCTCCGGCGGGTACCACTGCAGCCAGCTCTGGCGAGCCGCCACAAAGGCGCCAAACCCGGCAGTGATCACGGCCAGCACCGCCCAGGTCATCCACCAGCCCCGACTGCCTCGCGCACTCGCCAGGGCCGTGAATACAGCAACACCAATGAGCGCGTAGCGCTGCACGATGCACATGGGGCAAGGCTCCAGGCCCACCACATGCTGCAGGTACATGCCAAACGCCAGCATGGCCACACAGGCCACGCTGATCAGCGCCAGCACGCGACGCGGGGCCTGATCAATCCAGTTCAACACCATCATTCTTGTCCCTCGAAACCGCAGGTTACCCAGAGAGGCCTCGAAGGAGAAGCAACTCAGATACCGGCGGCGTGATCCAGAAAAACGCGGGCGCGGCGTGGTGTCACCACCAGCGTCTCACCCTCCTTGAAACCCATGTCCTTGAACTGCTGCGCAGGAATCTGCGCTTCGATCAGGGATTCTGGGGACGCATTGTCCGCTGGTTTGTGGTCATCGGTCGGAATAAGTTCCAGCCGCGCAATCGGCCCCACCACAATGGCGCGGCTCAGCTGGGCCACGATGCCACGGGGACGGCCTTCGGCGTCCAGGCCCGCGCCGGGGGAGTAGCGCTCCACGTCCAGGTCGTGCGGGCGCACATAGGCAAAGGCCTTGGCGTTCTGCGCCGCCTGGTGCTCGGGCGAGTCAAGCTGCATGCCGTCCAGGTGCACCAGGCCTTCATGGGCGCGGCCGTGGAACAGGTTCACGTCGCCCAAAAAGCCGTACACAAACGGGCTGGCAGGCTGGTCCCACACCTGCTGGGGGGAGCCGCTTTGCTCGATCTTGCCCTGGTTGATCACCACCACGCGGTCCGCCACTTCCAGGGCTTCTTCCTGGTCGTGGGTCACGAAGATGCTGGTCACATGCAACTCGTCGTGCAGGCGGCGCAGCCAGCGACGCAGCTCCTTGCGCACCTTGGCGTCCAGCGCGCCAAAGGGTTCGTCGAGCAGCAGCACCTTGGGCTCCACCGCCAGCGCGCGAGCCAGCGCAATGCGCTGGCGCTGGCCGCCCGACAGCTGCGAGGGGTAGCGCTCGGCCAGCCAGTCCAGCTGCACCAGCTTGAGCAGGTCCATGACCTTTTTCTTGATCTGCGCCTCGCTCGGGCGCTCGCTGCGGGGCTTCACGCGCAGGCCAAAGGCCACGTTCTCGAACACCGTCATGTGGCGGAACAATGCGTAGTGCTGGAACACGAAGCCCACGTTGCGCTCGCGCACATGCACGTCGGTGGTGTCTTCGCCGCTGAAGTGGATGGTGCCCACGTCGGCCGTCTCCAGGCCCGCGATGATGCGCAGCAGCGTGGTCTTGCCGCAGCCCGAGGGGCCGAGCAGCGCGATGAGTTCGCCCGAGGCAATGTCCAGGCTCACATCGCGCAGGGCCTGGAAGTCTCCAAACTGCTTGCTGACGTTACGGATTTCGATGCTCATGTTCTGTTTCCTTCACACGCCAGCGGGCGCGGGGCGCTCGGGCGGCAATTCGGCGGCGGCCTTCAGGGCCTGTTCGTTGCGGTGTTCGGCAATGGTCTTGATGACCAGGGTGACCAGCGCCAGCAAAGCCAGCAGCGAGGCCGCAGCAAACGCAGCCACGGACTGGTACTCGTTGTAGAGAATTTCGACGTGCAGCGGGATCGTGTTGGTCTGCCCACGGATGTGGCCCGACACCACCGACACGGCACCAAACTCGCCCATGGCCCGCGCGTTGCACAAGATCACGCCGTACAGCAGGCCCCACTTGATGTTGGGCAAGGTCACGTACCAGAAGGTCTGCCAGCCGCTCGCGCCCAGCACGATGGCGGCCTGCTCCTCGTCGTTGCCCTGCGCCTGCATCAGCGGGATCAGTTCTCGCGCGATGAACGGAAAAGTCACAAACACGGTGGCCAGCACAATGCCGGGTACGGCAAAGATGATCTTGATGTCATGCGCCTGCAGCCACGGACCAAACCAGCCTTGCGCGCCAAACATCAGCACATAGATCAGGCCCGCCACCACGGGCGACACCGAGAACGGCAGGTCCACCAGCGTGGTCAAGAAGGCCTTGCCCTTGAACTCGTATTTGGCAATGCACCACGCGGCTGCCACGCCGAACACGAGGTTCAGCGGTACAGCGATCAGCGCAGTGATCAGCGTGAGCTTGATGGCCGACCAGGCATCGGGCTCGCGCAGGCCTTCCAGGTACGCGCCAAAGCCCTTGCGCAGCGCCTCTGCAAACACGGCGGCCAGTGGCAGCACCAGGAACAGCAGCATGAAAGCGAGGGCGATGGCGATCAGCGTGTAGCGGACCCAGGGCGCTTCGGTCGTGCCCGCCTGGGCGCGGCGAATGGTTTGGGAGTTGTTGCCGCTCATGCTGGTGCCCCCGCGTGGCGGCGCTGCCAGGCTTGCAGCGCGTTGATGATGAGCAGCAGGATGAAGGAGATGACCAGCATCACCACAGCCACGGCAGTGGCGCCTGCGTAGTCATACTGCTCCAGCTTGCCGATGATGATGAGCGGCGTGATCTCCGACACCATGGGCATGTTGCCCGCGATGAAGATCACCGAGCCGTATTCCCCCACCGCCCGCGCAAACGCCATGGCAAAGCCGGTGAGCAGCGCAGGCGTGATGGAGGGCAGGATGACCTTGGTGAAGGTCTGCAAGCGCGTGGCGCCCAGGCAGGTGGCGGCTTCTTCCAGCTCCTTTTCGGCGTCTTCCAGCACGGGCTGCACGGTGCGCACCACAAATGGCAAGCCGATGAAGATCAGCGCAATCACAATGCCCGCAGGCTTGAACGCGAGCTGGATGCCCATGGGCTCCAGAATGCTGCCCACCCAGCCGTTGCCTGCCAGCAGTGCCGTGAGCGAGATACCTGCCACGGCGGTGGGCAGCGCAAACGGCAGGTCCACCAGCGCATCGACGATCTTCTTGCCCGGGAACTTGTAGCGCACCAGCACCCACGCGATCAGCAGGCCAAACACCAGATTGAACAGCGCCGCGAGAAACGATGCGCCAAAGGTCAGCCGGTACGACGCCATCACGCGCGGCGCGCTGATGGCCGCCCAGAACTGGTCCCAGGTGAGCGTGAAGGTCTTGAAGATCAGTGCCGACAGCGGGATCAGCACGATGATGCTCAAGTAGAAAAGGGTGTAGCCCAGTGACAGCCCAAAGCCAGGCAGCACGCGCTTGGGCGCGCGCCGTCCGGCCGGGGCTGCGGCCACAGCGGTCGCAGTGGTCATAGATGCAGTGGTGAGTCGGAAAAAGCGCTGGGCCTATTTACTTGGCGCCGGGCGTGTACAGCTTGTCGAACTGGCCACCGTCATTGAAGTGCACCTTCTGCGCTTCGGTCAGCGAGCCGAAGTACTTGGCCACCGTGAACTGCTTGAGCGGCTTGAAGGTGTCGGCGTACTTCTTGAGCACGGTCTCCGAACGGGGGCGGATGGCGTGCTTGGCTGCGATCTCTTGCGCTTCTTCCGAGTACAGGTAGTCCAGGTAGGCCTTGGCCAGCTGGGCCGTGCCCTTCTTGGCCACGGTGCGTTCCACCACGGCCACGGGGTTTTCAGCCACCACGCTCACCGAGGGGTAGATGGCATCGACCTTGCCCGCACCGAACTCGCGGTCGATGGAGACCACCTCGGATTCGAAAGTGATCAGCACATCGCCCTGGTTGCGCTGCAGGAAGGTGGCCGTGGCATCGCGGCCGCCCTTGGCCAGGATAGGCACGTTCTTGTACAGCTTGCCGACAAACTCGGCGGCCTGCGCCTCGGTGCCACCCTTTTCACGCACGGCGCCCCAGGCGGCCAGGTAGGCATAGCGGCCGTTGCCGCCGGTCTTGGGGTTGACCACGATCACCTGCACGCCGGGCTTGATGAGGTCGTCCCAGTCTTTGATGTTCTTGGGGTTGCCGTTGCGCACCAGGAACAGCATGGTCGAGGTGGTGGGCGATGCGTCGTGTGGGAACTTCTTGGCCCAGTCCTTGGCAACCACGCCGTTGTCCGCCAGAAACTGTACGTCGGTGGTGGTGTTCATGGTGACCACGTCAGCAGCCAAGCCGTCGTTCACGGCACGGGCCTGGGCGCTGGAGCCGGCGTGCGACTGGTCGATCTTCACGTCCTGGCCGGTGGTCTTCTTGTAGTGCGCGGCGAAGGCCACGTTGTAGTCCTTGTAGAACTCGCGGGCCACGTCATACGACACATTGAGCAGCGAATTCTGAGCGGCAGCCAGGCCGCTCGCGGCCAGGGCCAGAGAGGCCAGGAGGGTCTTGAGTTTCAAAGAAGTCATGGTGAAGTCGCCCAAAAAATGCTGGAGATTCCGCATTGTGCGGACCACCCCTTAAAACTCAAAAGAATATATTCTTGTTAATTAATCGAGAATTGGCATATAAGCATCTCGAAGGGCGTGCCGGTGCCATGGCCCCAAACCGCACACTAGCTGCCCGGGCCTGACATTTCGGGTCCTGCAGGCACCGAGCGCTAGTAACACATGCTCAGACAGCTATCAATTAGATAGCAATCAGGCGGCGGCCGGAGAAACCTGCGAGTACCCTGCCGCTGGCTGGATGGTGCTGTGGTCGCCCTCGAGAGACTGCAGCAACGCCCAGCCCAGCGGCCATTCGCCATGGCCCGAGTCGATGTTGATATGCCCCGCGTTCTGCATGCGCACAAACTCGCTGCCCCAGGCCCTGGCATAGGCGCCCGCCAGGCGAATGGGACAAAACGGGTCATTGCTGCTGGCCACCACGATGCTGCGGTAAGGCAACGCCGCGTAGGGCACGGGGGCAAAGTCGCTCAGGATGGCGCGGCGCTCGGGGTCGGCAGGAGCCACCAGCAAGGCGCCGCACACCTTGGCTGCAGCCTCCGGCCCCATGTGGGTGGTGGCAATACAGCCCAGGCTGTGTGCCACGATCACTACAGGGTGCGTTGCGGCCAGCACCGTCTTCTCCAGCTGGCTCACCCAGGCTGAACGCGTGGGCGTGATCCAATCGTCCTGCACCACGCGGCGCGCGTGGGGCAGGCGCTCGGCCCACAGGCTTTGCCAGTGGCCGGGGCCCGAATCGCGCCAGCCGGGGACGATGATGATGGAGGTGGAGGTGGTCACAGTCTGGCATTCTGCGAGCCAGCCTTTAAAACCCAAACGACTTAATTCTTGTTATTTAATCGCCAAATCATCTAAAAAAGCGAACTCTACGTACCTGCCTCACACAATGACTATTGAGTGAATAAATTAAACCAAACAGTTTAATTTAAAACTGATGCGTACAATGTAACGAATTGCAAACAAGTCACCTGGCGCCGTTCCGCACGACGGCCGCTGGTTGGGTTTGCATTGGCGGCTTGTCCCAGGTCGGTTCTTCCTTAGTCATCTTCACTTCAAGAGGCACCTTTCAATGCACACATGGAAAATCAGCCAGCGCCTGATGGCGGGCTTCGGTTTGGTCATCGTGGCCCTGCTCGGCATGTCGGTCTACAGCGTGCTCATTGCACGGGGCATTGATGGCGCCCTGACCGCCAATGCCACCCAAAACGCCGTCATCCAACGCGCTGCCATCAACTTCCGGGGCTCGGCGCACGACCGCTCCATCGCGGTGCGTGACGTGGTGCTGGCCCCCAACGACGACGCACGCAAGAAGGAAATTGAATCCATCGCACGGCTGGCGGACTTCTACGCCCAGTCCGCCACGCAGCTGGACAGCGTGCTGAAAACCGCCAAGGAGATTCCGCCCGAAGTGGCCCCTATGGTGCAGTCGCTCAAAGACATTGAAGCGCGTACGGTAGCCACCACCAGCAAGGTGGTCGCGCTGATGCAGTCCGGCGACCGCGCAGGCGCTGAAGCCATGCTCTGGACCGAGGCCAAGCCCCAGTACGAGCAATGGCTGGCAGCGGCCAACAAGCTCATCGACTACGAAGAGGCGCGCATCATTAAGAACAGCCAGGCAGCCAACCAGGACGCGAGCCAGTTCACCGGCGTGATGCTGTCCATCACGCTGTTGGCGGTGCTGATCAGTGTGGCGGTGACGGTGCTGGTATCACGCAGCATTGGCCGCGAGCTGGGCGCCGAGCCCAGCGAAGTGCGCGCGGTGGTGCAAGCCATCCAGCAGGGCAACCTCACCACCCCAGTGCAAGTGAAGGCGGGCGACACCGGCAGCGTGATGGTGGCAGTGCGCGACATGCAGCAGCGTTTTCATGAACTGGTGTCGGCCGTGCGCGACAACATTGCGCAGCTGCGCACCACCAGCGACGACATCAGCAGCGGCAACCAGAACCTGGGCCACCGCACCGAACAAGCCGCCAGCAGTCTGGAGCAAACCGCCGCCAGCATGGAAGAGCTGACCGCCACCGTGCGTCAAAGTGCCGACTCGGCCCGCCAGGCCAACGCCCTGGCCACCACCGCTGCCAGCACAGCCACCAAGGGCGGCGAAGTGATGCAGCAGGTGGTAAGCACCATGCAGGACATCCACCACAGCAGCCAGAAAATCGCCGACATCATCGGCGTGATCGACGGCATTGCGTTCCAGACCAACATCCTGGCGCTAAATGCCGCTGTGGAGGCAGCCCGAGCGGGCGAACAGGGGCGTGGCTTTGCCGTGGTGGCCACCGAGGTGCGCAGCCTGGCCCAGCGCAGTGCCGAGGCCGCCAAGGAGATCAAGGCGCTGATCCAGTCCAGCGTCGACAAGGTGGACTCGGGCACCCAGCTCGTGGCCAACGCGGGCGAGACCATGAACGAGATCGTGCAAGGCGTGCAGCGCGTGAACGGCATCATCGGCGAGATCAGCACCGCCGCCGCCGAGCAGAGCGACGGCATCTCGCAGGTCAACGTGGCCGTGACCCAGCTGGACCAGATGACCCAGCAAAACGGCGCCTTGGTGAGCGAAAGCACCACCGCAGCCGAAAACCTGCGCCAGCAAGCCCAGCGGCTGGCGGAGCTGGTGGCCGTGTTCCAGGTCGGCGGCAGTGCTTCAGCAGGCATGGGACTCGATGCACCGCGTGCCACGCCAGTACATCGTGGCAATGCCCTGCCCGTCCCCGGCGTGCGACGCCTCGCACACTGAGACAGCATTGCGGACAGCAGGTCCGCCAGGGTGGGTGCAATGAGGTGCTGAAAAAATTCTTGAATTTTTCGGTACCCCTCAACCCCATTGCCCCGCCCCGTTCGTTTCACCCAGCACCACCACTTTTTTGATGGAGCTGCCATGAAACCCCGTTCACTCACCCTGCACGCCCTCGCCGCCCTGACAGCACTGCTGGGCCTGGCCCACCTGCCTGCCCAAGCCATTGGCCGCCTCGCCGACGTGACCATCGTGGACCGCGACACCGGCGCCACGCTGCCGGTGCACTACGCCCGGGGCGAATACTGGGTGGCCGGGCGGCCCGGGGCGCGGTATGCCATCACGGTGCGCAACCGGTTGGGCGAGCGGGTGCTGGCCGTGCCGTCGGTGGACGGCGTGAATGTGCTCAGCGGCGAAACCGCTGCGTGGGACCAGCGCGGCTATGTGTTCTCGCCCTATGAGCGTTACCAGATCACCGGCTGGCGCAAGAGCGACAGCCAGGTGGCGGCCTTCGAGTTTTCGCACATCGCCAACTCGTATGCCGCCCGCACGGGCCGCCCTGCGCATGTGGGCGTGATTGGCGTCGCCCTGTTCCGCGAACAGCCACCGATGCCCCAGCCTGCCCCCGCCATCACCCCCGAGCCCTACAGCCAGCGCCGCGACAACAGCCTGGGCCTCGGGCGTCTGCGGGAGGACCCCGCATCGCCCGCAGCCGCTGGGGCTGCCGGTGCGCCTGCTGCCCCAGCCCCATCGGCCGAGGCAGAGTCCTCTGCCCGCTCGCAATCTGCCGACAGTGTGGCCAAGGCCGTTCCCATGCCATCGGCCAAGCTAGGCACGGCGCACGGCCAGCGCGAGACCTCGGTTGTCACCCACACCAGCTTCACGCGCCTGCAAGAGCAGCCCAATGAAATCATCAGCATCCGCTACGACAGCCGCGAGAACCTGATCGCCAGCGGCGTGATCCGCGAGCCCATCGCCCGCCCCCACGTGCCCCATGTGCCGCGCGCGTTTCCGCAGTCGGACAACCTGTCGTACGTACCCGACCCACGGTAGGCCTGGGCCGGCCCGTGAGTGCATGAGGGTTTCGCATAATGCCCGGGTGCCTGCCGCCCCACCCTCCCACGATGCCCACGATGCCTACGACGCCGACGAAGCGCTGATGCTGCGCTACGCCGGTGGCGACATGGCCGCGTTTGACCGGCTGTACGCCCGGCACGAGCTGGCCGTGTGGCGGTTTGTGTTTCGCAGCGTGAAGGTGCAGGCCGTGGCCGACGACCTGCTGCAGGACGTGTGGTTTGCGGTGGCGCGCAACGCTGCCCGCTACGAGGTCAAGGCCAGGTTCCGCACCTGGCTGTTCACCTTGGCACACCACCGGCTGGTAGACCACCTGCGTACCGCCAAACACCATGCCAGCCTAGATGCCAGCGACGACGATGCGCGCAGCCTGGCAGACACGCTGGTGGCGGACTCGGGCTTCGGGCCCGTGCGCCAATTGCAGTCGCGCGAGCAGGCCGCCGCGCTCATCGCCGCCGTAGAGCAGTTGCCGCCAGAGCAGCGCGAGGCCTTTTTGTTGCAAGCCGAAGGAGACCTGAGCGTGCAGGAGATTGCCAAGGCCACCGGCGTTAACTTTGAAACCGCCAAAAGCCGCCTGCGCTACGCGCGGGCCAGCCTGCGCCAGCACCTCAAGGAGTTTGTATGACCCGGCAGGATGACGAACTGGTCCGGCGCTACCACGAGGCCAGCGAACAGGAAGGCGCCCGCCCCGGCGTGCATGTGCGCGATGCCGTGCGTGCGCATGCACAGATGGTGGCAGCGGCTGCGGCATCGGCCACCCCGGTAGCAGCCCCTGCCGCCAACCAGGCCCGCTGGAAGATTTCGGCCCTGGCCACCTTGGCCGTGGTGGGGCTGACTGGCTTGCTGATGCTGCAGTTTGAGCGCGGCACGCCCGAAGAGCGGGACACCGCTTTCAGCCACCGCCGGACCGAGTCGCCTGCGCAGGCTCCCACGGTCCCTGCTCCTGCGGCCACACCGACGCTCCCGCCACCGGCAGAGCCCCCATCGGTCACTCCGCCTGCACCGGAAAGCGCACAGAAAAGTACGCGGAACAGCGCCGGCCCGTCGGCCGACGCCATGCTCCCCAAGCCTGCCACGGTAGCCCCCCCCGCGCCTGCGCAGACACCAGCACCCGCCCAGCCCGTAGCCAAGCCGGCTCCTGTGTCGCCTTCCACTGAGCA
The DNA here is from genome assembly GCF_052045435.1 of Acidovorax sp. 22279. Classification (NCBI taxonomy): domain Bacteria; kingdom Pseudomonadati; phylum Pseudomonadota; class Betaproteobacteria; order Burkholderiales; family Comamonadaceae; genus Acidovorax; species Acidovorax sp. 22279. The sequence continues at coordinate 124,587 of NZ_JBQEOV010000010.1, read as the reverse complement.
GGAAGCCCTGTCAGCACCTCGCTCAGCCGGGGCCCTCTCCGGTTTCCCAGCGTCGCCCCCCGCGCCCTCGACCGCAGCCTCCCCTGCCGAATCTGGTGGTGAAAGGCGCGAGCGCACAGCAGCCCCCGCGGCACCGGCGCTTCAGGAGACCACCCCGGCTGCCCCCGCTCCGGCCGCCGCACCAGCCGCCCGCAGCGCGCAGGCTGACTCTGCAGCGCGCGACCAACAGACGGCGGCTGCAGCCCCTGCCATGTCAAAAAATATGGGCGCGGCCTCGCCCAACACCATCTGGGAGGCCGCCCGCTCGGGCCTTACCCAGCAGGTCGAAGCCCTCGTGCAACAGGGCACGCCAGTGGATGCCCGCGACCCCGGAGGAAAAACCGCCCTGATGCTGGCCGCCTTGAACGGCCACACCGCCACTGTGCAGCGGCTGCTGGCCTTGCGCGCCAACCCGGCGCTGGTGGACCGCGAAAGTCTGAATGCGGCACAGCTCGCGGCACAGCGGGGCCACACGCGCCTGGCAGAGCTGCTGGAAGCGGCCCGCTGAAAAGCGCACCGGCAGGTCTCGCAGTGCCCGCGTCATGTCCGCAGGGGGCGGGCGTAGCTGCCCCGCTCGGCGGTAGCGGCGAGTCAGTGGCTCGTCGGAATCATTAGAACCGCACTGCCTCAAACGCGGGGTGCAGCGCATCGATCCAGTGGTCCAGCTCGTCCTGAGTCACATGCAGGTGGTCCATGCAGGCCTGGCCGTGTTGGGTCCACTCGCGCGTGGGGGCCAGGCCGTCGTGCTGGTTGACCAGAAACTCGGCCAGCAAGCCCAGCGCCACCAGGTGGCGCACGGTGGGATCAAACTGCTCGTCGTTCAGGCAGGCAAAGTCGTGGTGCAGCCAGATGGCCTGGGCCACATCGCCCGGCAGGTGCCAGGTGCGCGCCACGATGGCGCCCATCACCGCGTGGTCGGTGCGGTGGCTCGCGTTCTCGGTCTGGGTAAAGGTGCGGTCCTTGCGCGCCAGGGCCTCGGTCACGGTGCCCGCGTAGCCCCGCACCGCCTTCACCAGCACCGGCATGCCCACGTGGCAGAACAGCCCGAAGCTGTAACCCAGGCCCGGGTCCAGGCTGTAAAGCTGGTGGCCGATGTGCTCGCACGCAATGGCGCGGCGCTGCGAGCTTTCCCAGAAATGCTCCAGCAGCGGCGAGCGCACCTGCAGCGCATTGCGCGTGATGAAGGCAGACAAAAGCTCCACGGCCGGCTGCAGCCCCAGCACCGTCAGCGCCATGCCCACGGTCTGCACCGGCTGGGCCAGGCCGTACAGCGGACTGTTGGCCAGCCGCATCACGGCGGCGGCCAGGGCTACGTCGGAGGATGCCAGTTGCTCCAGCGCGGTCGAGTCCAGCTCGGGCGCCGCCACGATCTGCTGCAGGCGCAGCAGTGACTCGGGGCACGGCGGGATCACGATGGCGCGCACGGCAGGGTGCACGCGGGCTTGCCGGATGTCTTGGTCGATGGGGTGTGGAGCGGTCACAAAAAGTCCCCGGGCCGCCGCGTGTGCCGACCACACGGACGGGCGCAGCCCGCACAGTTGCAATTCGTTGCATTGTGGCGCCAAAAAGCGCTTTGCCCACCGAACCCGTGCACAAGCGCAGGCTTTGCGCCCAGCGCCTCAGAACCTGTCGTTTGAACAGGTTCTCAGATATTGGCGCCGTCGAGCCCCTGCAGGGCCTGCCGTGTGCTCAGGCTGCTGCGCCCGGGCATGGCCTCGCCCAGGTAGTCCAGAAAACGCCGTACCGCGGGCGACAGCCCCCGGCGGGAGGGGAACACGGCGTGCACGATGGCGGGCGCCGGCGCCCAGTCGGGCAGCACCCGCACCAGCTTGCGCTCGCGCATTTCCTCCTGGCACATGTAGTCGGGCATCCAGCACACCCCCGTGCCGGCCACGGCCGCGTATTTGAGCGTGAGCAGGTCGTCCGCCACATAGCGCGGCGTGTGCTGCACCATCTGGTGCACGCCTCCCGGTCCGATCAGGTTCCAGGTCGATCGGCCATCGGGCGCGGACATGGCGATGCTGTCGAGCTTGGCCAGGTCGTCCAGCGTTTGGGGCGTGCCCTGGCGGATCAGCAGCTCGGGGCTGGCCACCAGGATCTGCGTGGTGTGGTCCAGCCGCTTGACGACCATGCTGCCGCTGTCGTCCACCGAGGGACGCACGCGCAGCGCCACGTCGATGCCCTCTTCCACCAGGTTGACCGCGCGGTTGCTCACCAGCATGTCGATGCGCACCTCCGGGCAACTGGCCAGGAACCGGGGGATCAGCTCGGCCACCACGGTCTGCGCCAGCGTGACGGGGCAGCTCACGCGGATGGTGCCGCGCGGCACGGTCTGCACCTGGGCTACCGTGTCGGCCGCCGCCTGGGCCGATTCGCGCATGGCCTGACAGTGGCGCAAATAGGCTTCGCCCACTTCGGTCAGCGAGAGCTTGCGGGTGGTGCGCTGCAGCAGGCGCACGCCCAGCTGCGTTTCCAGGTCGGACACCCGGCGCGACAGGCGCGATTTGGGGATGCCGAGCGCGCGGCCCGCAGCGGCAAAGCCACCGCGCTCCACCACTTCGGCGAAATACAGCATGTCGTTGAGATCTTGCATGGGCTTCATCGTCCTATGGATAGAACAATCTATCGCAAGTTCACTACCTTATCAACAAATTGATCCATCCCCACAATTCATCCCATGGCCACACGCTGTGGCTCCGATCCACAGAACCCCAGGAGTTCCCTCATGCAACTGCTTCACGTCGACTCTGCCATCACCGGTGATCAATCCGTGTCCCGCCAACTGACTGCCCGCACAGTGACCGCCTGGCAAGCCGCCCACCCTGGCACCACCGTGCAATACCTGGACCTGGCCCAACAGGCGCCTTCGCACCTGTCGGCCCAGTCGCTGGGGTTCCGCACCGGCCAGGCCGCTGCCACCGAGGCAGAGCGCGCTGAAAACGCACTGTCCGAGGCCCTGGTGAGCCAGTTCCTGGCCTCCGACGTGATCGTGATTGGCGCGCCGCTGTACAACTTCTCCATCCCCAGCCAGCTCAAGGCCTGGATCGACCGCCTGGCGCAAGCAGGCCGCACCTTCAAGTACACCGAAAAGGGCCCCGTGGGTCTGGCCGCCGGCAAGACGGTGATCGTGGCCTCCACCCGTGGCGGCGTGTACTCGACCAGCGAAGGCGGCCAGGCGATGGAGCACCAGGAGAGCTACCTGAAGGTGGTGTTTGGCTTCTTCGGCATCACCGACGTGCGCTTTGTGCGTGCCGAAGGCGTGGCAATGGGCCCAGACGCCAAGGCGGCCGCACTGGCCTCGGCCAATGTGGAAATTTCCACGCACACCAGCGTGGCCGCCAACCAAGGCCGCGTGTCGCAGGCCGCCTAAGCGCAGCAGCGACCAGGGAGTGCAGGGCGCAAGCCCTGCAACCCCCCTAGAACCCGGTCGCGTGCCGGGTTTTGGCTTTTATCCAGCCAAAACGGCCGGATGCGCTAGTGGAACATGCCTGAGCAGCTATCATTTTTGATATGCCGCGCACGGGCAATGCGGCGCACAGCCCCAGCCATGCCTGCAGTTACTGCGCTGCGTGTGGCGCCCGCCGCTGCAACCATTGCTCAGCCAGCTGCCGGGGCGGCAGGGCTGGGGCAAACAGCCAGCCCTGAAAACGCTCGCAGCCCATGCGGATCAACAACTGCAGCTGTTCCTCGGTCTCCACGCCTTCGGCCACCACCTCCAGCCCCAGCGTGCGGGCCAGGGCGTTGACGGTGGCGCAGATCTCGCGGTCGTTCACGTCCACCACGATGTCGCGCACAAACACCTTGTCGATCTTCAGCTCGCTCACCGGCAGGCGCTTGAGCTTGATGAGCGACGAGTGGCCGGTGCCAAAGTCGTCGATAGACAGCGCAAAACCCGCGTTCTTCAGATCGAGCGCGATGGCGTACAGGGACTCGTCCAGCAGCTGCGACTCGGTGATCTCCAGCACCAGGCCGGCGGGCGCCACCCCGGCGCGCTGGGTCACGCCCAGCAGGGTCTGGGTAAAACCCGGCTCACGCAACTGGATGGTGGAGACATTGACCGACACCACGGGCACCTGCCAGCCCTCGGCACGCCACTGCGCCATCTGGCGGCAAGCGGTCTCGAACACCCACAGCCCAATGGGCACGATGAGCCCGCTCTCCTCGGCCAGCGGGATGAACTCGTCGGGCGGCACCGCCTTGCCATCCACCGACCAGCGCAGCAGCGCCTCGGCACCCACGGTCTGGCGCTGCTGGTTGAGCTGGGGCTGGTAGACCAGCGCGAACTCGCCCGCCTGCAGCGCGTTGTGCAGGCGCCGGCGTAGCTCCAGCCGCCCGCGCGTGATCTGCGTGAACTCCTCGATGTAGAAGCGGTACGAGCCCCGGCCTGCACTCTTGGTGGCGTGCAGGGCCGAATGCGCGTGGCGCACCAGCTCCACGCTGTTGGCCGAGTCGTCCGGGTACAGGCTGATGCCCAGGCTGGCACCCATGTACTGTGCGCCCACCTCCGACAGCTCCCAGGGCTGCGCCAGGCCCTCCACCAGCGAGGCCGCCAGCTGCGCCAGCTCGGTGCGCGACGCCGGGCGCAGCAGCATCACCGTGAACTGGTCATTGGCCAGCCGCGACACCAGGCCCTGCCCCGCCAGCAGCTGGGTGATGCGTTGCGCCACCTCGCTCAGCAGCGCGTCGCCCACGCGGTGGCCATAGGTTTCGTTCACGCTCTTGAAGTGATCCAGGTCGATCAGCATCAGCGCCACGCGGCGGTTGGTGCTGTGTGTGTCGCGGGCGGCCTCGGCTACGGCGCGCTCCAGGGCGTCTTCAAAGTAGCGTCGATTGGGCAGGCCGGTGAGCGCATCAAAGTGCGCCACGCGGTACAGCTGCTCCTCGTTGCGCAGCACTGCGGCCTCGGCCGTGCGCAGGCGGTTGAGCAGGCTCACCACAATGGTCTGGCGCAGTGCCGCCAGCAGCAGCACCAGCAGGCAGCACACCAGGATCAGCGCCTGCATGCCTGCCCTGCCATCGGGCGCCACAAACAGCAGCACCAGGGTGATGGCCGCCAGCGTCATGGACAGCAGTGGCACGTAGTTCATGACCTGGTCGCACTGGCGGCGGTAGGCCGCATCTGCCGACATCTCAAACCGCAGCCAGCGTGCGCCCCAGCCCAGCACCAGCGCCGACACACTGAAGCTGGCGTTGAACCAGATGCCCGGCTGCACCGTGTTGCTGATGACCATGAGGTTCCACTGCATCCAGCTCAGGCCAAAGCCCAGCAGGCCCAGCAGCACCAGCGCATGGGACCGGTCGATGCGCACCCCCACCGTCGGAACAGCCAGCGCCGTGACGCCCGCCGCAGCGAGAAACCCGGCCGGGTACAGCACCAGCACCGTGCCCACGGCCAGCGAGTCCACCTCGCCCGAGGGCAGGTAGATCACCAGCGTGAACGCCAGCAGCGCCAGCACCGTGCCGCCAAAGTCCAGGGCGGCCGGGTAAGCCCGATCGCGCGACAGGCGCGCAAAAGTGGCGCGGATGACGGTGGCAGCCCACAGCGGCCCCCCCGCCAGAAACAGCAGGTCGGCGGGCGCGGGGAATGGGTTCCAGTCCAGCGCCACCTGCACGTTCCACACCATTTGCCCCAGGGCCACCAGCACCGCAAAGATGAGCAGGCCGGTGTGCAGCGCGCGGTCGGTGGGCGGCGCCAGCCGCCAGCCACGCCAGGCCCAGAAGGCAGACAGCCCAAAGGCCAGCGTCCAGGAGGCGTTGTCCAGAAACAGCCGCACGCCCGGGGCCGGTGCCCACAGCGACGCAACGAACAACAGCGTGGTCGCACTCAACCAGACCGCTGTGAGGATTCGTTCCGCGAAGGGCATGGTGGAGGGATGGTGTTACTGGACGTTACCCTCTCATTGTGTATGCAAGCGCGACACCACAGTTTTCCCAGCGCAACGCAGGGGAATGGTGTTGGCGAGCCGCTATCATTTAGATAGCTATTTGCGCTTTACGTGAAAGCGCAAAACGCCAAAAATACTTGGATGTTTAACTGCTGTTGCAGTCGCTTTTTCCGCACCCTCTCCCCTTGCGGGAGAGAGGGCGAAGCGGCAACCAGTCCGCAGTACGAAAGCGCCCTTCATCGCAGGGCGCTTTTGCGATCAGCTTCAGAAGCCTGGCAGCACCGAGCCCTTGAATTCGGTCTGGATGAACTTCTTGACTTCTTCCGAGTGGTAAGCCTTCACCAGCTTGGCCACCCAGGGCTTGTCCTTGTCGGCTTCACGCACGGCGATCAGGTTGACGTAGGGGCTCTTGGCGTTTTCTTGTGCAATGGCGTCCTTGCCAGGGTTCAGGCCGGCCGACAGCGCAAAGTTGGTGTTGATGGCCGAGGCGTCCAGATCGTCCAGCGAACGGGGCAGCTGGGCGGCGTCGAGTTCAACAAACTTGAGCTTCTTGGGGTTGCTCACCACGTCCAGCGGCGTGGCCTTGAGGCCCGCGCCGTCACGCAGCTTGATCAGGCCCTTGTCCTGCAGCACCAGCAACACGCGGCCGCCGTTGGTGGGGTCGTTGGGAATGCCGAACTTGGCGCCTTCCTTCAGGTCTTCCAGTTTCTTGACCTTCTTGGAATACAGGCCGATGGGGAAGTTGACGGTGTAGCCCACCGACACCAGCTTGTAGCCACGGTCGGCCACTTGCGCGTCGAGGTAAGGCTTGTGCTGGTAGCTGTTGGCGTCCAGGTCGCCCGCAGCCAGCGCGGCGTTGGGCTGCACATAGTCGCTGAACTCGACGATCTGGATCTTGAGGCCGTCCTTCTCGGCAACCTTCTTCACCTGCTCGAAGATCTGGGCGTGGGGGCCGCCGGTCACGCCCACCTTGATGGGCTTGTCCTGGGCCATGGCGCCGGACGAGAAAGCGGCAGCAGCGGCCAGGGCCAGGGCGGATTGCAGAAGAAGGCGCTTGTTGTTGTTCACAGGGAAAACCTTTCGTTGAGAGATGGCTCGCATCCTAGGGTTTCCCCGATAAAACTGGAACAACTAAGTTTTCATTTCATTACAACCCATTCGAATAAGAAGACAAGGCCCGTGCCCCCACCCCCACCTCATGAAACTGGCGCGCGCCCGGCGAGGGCAGCCGAGCAAGGGCCGCCCCACAGCGAGGGCTGCGTCCCCTTTCCCGAATCGCGCAGCGATTCGAGAGAAGGGGGAAGTGGCGCAGCCACTCTGGGGGATGTTCCAAGTCACCCACGCAGTGCCACGTTGTTCAGCTTGTCCAGCCGCTCGGGCCAGGTGCCTTCCACCGTCGCGCCCTGCAGCAGGATGCGCGTCCAGGCCACCCAGGCGTCCCACTGCACGCGCTTGTCCCAGGCATTGCCCCAGGCGCTGAACAGGTGCAGTGCGCTCTCGGCGGCGGCCTTGGCGTCGTCCTTGCGGCCAGCGGACAGATACAGCTGGGCCAACACCATCTGTGGCTCGCCCACCCAGGGATTGTGGCGCACGGCGCTTTCCAGCACGCCGGTGGCCACGTCCAGGTCCACCAGCGGCTGGTCTTGCTGGATGACGGACCAGTACAGCGACGTGGCCGCCGCCTCGTTGGCGGCAGACAGGTGCTGCGAGCAGTGTGCAAACACGGGTGGCATGGGCAGCACGTCCTTCAGCCCCGGGTGCTGCAGCGCCTTGGCCAGACCATTGATCTGGTGCACCATGCGCCCCGACGGCCGCATGGGTCCTGGCCAGAGCGATGCAGCCCAGTGCGCCTTCTGGTGACGGTGTTGCACATCGGGAAAGCGCGAGAAGATGTCGTCCTGCCAGCTGAACCACTGCTCGATGGTGTCGGCCATGCTCACGATGATGAAGGCCGCCACCTCGTAGGGCGTGAGCACATGGTCCTGCCCATCCTTTTGCAGCACCAGGCTGCCGTCCGCCTCCAGCGCATGGGCCAGCACCTTTTGCACAAACTGCGTGCGCGACTGGGTGCAGAACAGGTAGACCAGGTGCTCGGCCGACTCGCCCGCAATCTCGCGCACCCGGGCACGCTCCTTGGCAGGGTCGAACTTCACCAGGTCCACAAACGCATTGCCATACACACTGTGCAGCAGGCCCAACAGGCGCACATCACGCGGCTGCTGCCACACCGTCAGCGTGCGCGTCACGCCCACCAGGTGGTGGCGAAACGTGCCCGCCTTGTGCCAGTCCTGCCCCACATTGCGCGCGAGCACCGTGGGCAACACGGGCGCCAATTCGGGGTCACGGGTCAGCCACTCGTCGTCCAGCAGCGGCAACGCGCGGGCAAACAGGACAGGGTCAAGGGGGTGAAGCGGCAGGGTCATGGGGGTTGTGTCTCCGGCGTTGAGTGTGCGGGTGATGCAAAGTACACACAGTATCTGCCCACACGGCGGTTGTGCAAGCACCGCGGCGACCCTGCCTTTACACCCAGCACGCGCCTGCACGGCGGCTCGGTCAGCCCCATTGCGGGCTGCGGGCTTTCAGGCTCAGAGGCTGAGAGTTTTTTAGCCGGGCCCGAAAGGCGCGCCGATACGCCTCGGATCTAGGCACAAAGCACAGCCATAGCTCAGGCTATGGCGAGCATTGGTAACGACGCGCCGGGGCGTATCAGCGTGCAACGCGGGTATGGATAAAGGACTCTCAGCCTCTCAGACCAGCCGCACCTCAAAGTACGCGCCCTCGCCTTCTCCCAGATCCCGGAACCCGGCCTGCCGGGCTGCCACGCTGGCCTTGCCCCAGGCCTTGAGCAGGGTGAGATCGCCAGGAGACACCACCTCAGGGGGCGACTCCTCCAGGCTCTGCATGGTGTCCAGGGCAGCCGCCACCTGTTCGGGGCCGCCAAGCTGCTTTTCCAGGGCCCTGGCGTACCGGGTTTCTGCGGCAATGCGCTCCTTGGCCGGGAGTTCCTCGGGGTAGTCGCGCAGGGTGACGGCGTAGGTGGATTCGATGACTTGCATGGCGCTGCTTCTCCTGTGGTTTGATACTGTATGAATATACAGTTTTTTCCAACAAAATTCGAGCGCCGAAAGATCCCACACGGAGCGCGGGAGGATGGAAAGATTGTTCTCAATACTGGAACAGTTAGTTTGCGACTGGGTGGTTTTTCCCTGAACACCATCGGCGTACAGTTCATCCCA
>NZ_JBQEOV010000010.1:2500-115377 GCF_052045435.1 Acidovorax sp. 22279 | reverse complement strand
AGACGCACTAGTTTCAGGTACTAGCGAGTAACATCGTGGAGGTTCGAGTCCTCTCCTGGGCACCAAACATATAAAAAGCCGTTGCATCCGCAACGGCTTTTTTGTTTTCAAACCATCAAAGCAAAGAAAAAAACGAGACCGCCAGCGGTCTCGTTTTTCGTTCTGTCTGCTGCCCTGAGGGTACACGCGCCGCGGCGCGCGCCCCAGCCCTTCAACTACTTGCGCAGCAGCGTCTTGAGCACGTTCTGCAAACGGCGTGCGTTCGCCGCATCGCTATTGCTCGCCAGCACGCGCGCCACATCCTGGCCCCAGGTCTGGGTGGGCGCAGGGTCGTTGCGGCGCGTCAGCAACTGCAGTTGCAACATCCGCCGCGCAGCAATGTGCTCGGCAGGCGTTGGGGCCTCGGCCGCCATTTCAAGGCGCAGCAGCGCTTCTGCCGCATCGCCCTTGGGCGCAGCCGACAATGCCTGTGTCCAGGCACTGCGCACCGACGCCGTCACACCCGAACCCAAATCTTGCGTGCCGGGGACCAGCGCAGCATCGCGCTTTTCCCATGCGGTCAACAGCTGGGTCAAGGCTTCGCCGTGGGCCTGTGCGGCCAGCTTCTTCAGGGCCAGCTGTGCGTGCTCCATCGCCTCGCGCTGAGCACGGAATGCTGTGTCCCCCAAGCGAGGGCCACGGTCCTCGAAGGCTGGACGATCACCAAAACGACCTCCTCGGTCAGCGCGATCGCCCATGCGGCCATCACTGCGTGGGCCGCGGGCACCGTCACGGTCGCCCGGACGACCATCGCGGCGGTCTCCGGGTCGCGCACCACGGCCGGGGGCCACCGGAGCGTCTTTCTTCATGCCAGGGCGATCATCCCCACGCACCGCCACGACAGGTCTTGCGACAGGCTTGGGGGCTGCAGGTGTCGGCGCGGGCGCGGCCGCAGCGGTGTCACCACCTTCCGCAGCCTCGGCAGAGGCCTCTGCTGCAATTTCAGTAACAGCTGGAGCAGCCGGAGCAGCATTCGCCTGCGCTTCAGCATGCGACTGGGCATCCTTGTTGGCCGTGGCGACCGCTTCAGCCGCCTGGGCCTGGCCGCGCAATGCAGCCTCCAGCGCCTGCATCGCGGCACGGATCTGCTGCGCATCACCCGTGGCGTTGGCAGCTTCCAGGGCCTTGGAGGCGTCCAGAACGACGCGGTCCCGCGCACTCAACTCGGTGACAGCACGATCACGATCCGCAGACTTGCGGTTGAACGCTTCATCAATGGGCTTGCGGAATGCGTCCCACAGCTTTTGCTCGTGCTTGCGATCCAGCGGCACGGTCTGTGCCTCAGCCTGCCAGCGCTGTTGCAACGCCTTGACGGCATCGATGCGCAAAGCGGGTGCCGCGCCCAAGGCTGTGGCCTCGTCGATCATCGCGTGGCGACGCGCCAGACTTTCCTTCTGTGCAGCCTCCAGGGGGGCAGCGGCCAGGGCAATGGCCTGTTTCCACAGGGGCTGCAGCTCTGCAAAAATCTTCTCGCCCACATGCCCGCCTTCGCGCCAGCGGTCGCCGAACTGATACAGCGAGCGGTTGATGGCCTTCCAGTCGCCCGACGCAGCGTGTTCTTGCGCCCAGGCCTTGACCTCCTCGATCAGCGCCAGGCGCTGAGCCTTGTGCTCGGCCGCTTCAGTGCGGATCTTGTCCAGCCAGGCCTCGACCACCTTGTGCGCCGCGTTGCAGGCTTCATCAAATTTCTTCCACAGGGCGTGGTTAGGCGCACCACCCTGGTCTGCCTGCTTCCACTGGTCTCGCAGATTGCGCAGGGTCTCCTGCATCTTGCGGCCACCCAGGGCCTGACCCTCGGGGCGGTTGAGCAGCGCTTCGGCCTTGGCCACCAGGTCTTCACGCACCTGGTCGGCACTCCAGCGTTGCCAGCCTTCCAGCTCACCGGCAGCCACCAGCGCCGTGTGCACCTGCTGCTCCAGGGCATTGTCAATGTGTTTGCCATGCACCTTGAGCACGGCGCGCAGCGCAGCCGCTGCGCCAGCGCTGGCCTTGCCATGGCCTTCAGCGGTTTCTTTTTCGAGCGTCGCCAGCGCATCGCGCACCAGTTGGTGCGCCTTTTCGATCACCTCTGGCGCCACCTTAGGTTTGGCGACGCGGGCTGGCTTGCTGGCCGCTGCTGAAGCAGCCGCAGCGGCGGCGGCCTCCGTGGGCAGGCCACGGGCAGTGCGCAATTCGTCCGCCCACACCGGCACGGGAGGCAGGGGCGCGGAGACATCTTCTGCCGCTGCAGCCGCCTGGGCGACTGCGGGCTGAAAAGCCTCCCACACCACCAGCAACTGGGTGCGAGAGGCATCCAGCAAAGGAGGGAACCGCGCTTCGACGCTCGCCCAGCTCGCATCGCCCGTGAGCTCCTGGGCCTGCTCCTGCCAGCGCGCGACATCGGCGCGCAGCAGCTCCAGCGCAGCATGGGCATCACGCCAGGGTTTGGTGGAGAGCACTTCAATGCGCTGCGCCAGCAGCACAGCGGCCTCGCGCTGCACCTGCACGCGGTGCTGCAGGTCTTCAATGACCTTCACACGGTCCGCCAGCTGCACCTTGAGCAGCGACAGCGGCTCGCGCGACAGAGGCGCACCCGCCTTGGCGGCATCCCGCTGCCAGGCCAGGGCATCTGCAATATTGAGCTTGGGGGCCGCCAGCAGCGCCTGGGCCTTGTCCGCCCATTCGGCCGCAATAGCCTCTTGCCCCTTGGCACGGCGGATTTCGTCCAGCCGTTCGCGCACGGCGCGGGCTGCGCCCTTGTCACGTCCGCTCAACTCCTTGAACACCTCCTGCAGCTGCTCAGGCGCTGGCTGCGTGGCCAGCCAGTCACGGATGCGGGAAGCGCGCTCACCCGACGTAGCGGCAGAAAAAGCGCCGCCGGTCAGCGCATCGAGCGGGTGCGGCTCGTGGGTTTTGGCCGGGGCCGGATTCACTTCAGGTGCGTCGGACATTTTGCTGCGGGAAAAAAATGGAAACATGGATCCAATGGATTACGAAGGCATCCCTGGCGCAGAGCCTGGGGCCGTGCCCGAGCGACCGCACCATGCGCACGCCAGGACAACAAAAGGGCTATTTTCACCGGATTGGGCCAACAAGCCGTGGCGGGGAGCATCATCCACACCAGCCAGGTGATCTGGCACAAGGCTCTGCGAGACAGGCCGCCCCGCTGAAGGACCTCTGCGAGAACGCCGCGCGACACTCCGGGCGAAGGGTCGCCGCTCTAGGGAACAGCCCCCATTATCTATATATAAGACAGCGCCGCCCACCCACAAGGCGAAGCACCAGTAAGAAAGCCCGACGAGCAGTGCCTGAAGGGCCTGCCCGCCGGGCTTGACGGCTGACACAACGGTCTTTGCCATCGGTCGCGATGCGGAGAGAAAGGTCCGCATGGCGAGGAGGCAAGGTATTGCCTCCAGGGGTTGCCATGGAAGCGGCATCTGCTGCACCTTGGCACTGAATGCCCTCGGAGGGAGACTTCGCTTCGTCTGGCGATGCCTGAAATCTACAGGCGCCTCCACCTTATCAAACTCACTCGGCCAACTCAAATCGGATTCTCAATGGCGGAGAAAAGCCCGATTGAATTTGACATGGTGATGTCAGCCACCACCGGCCCACCCACAGCGCTGAACAACCCCTCACCCCACAAAAGCTGTGATTTTTCACATGTTTTTCATAATTTTTATATCTTAAAAATAGTTTTGTTAGTATTGACTATGCATTTAGTGAGCTTCTAGAATCCGCCAGCCCCAAAAACAGGGCTAGTACAAACCCCAATCGCTGCCGAACCCGGCTAAGTCAATCCAGGGCGCCAAGCACTCCACAGACGTGCAGCCCGGACTTGATGGCGTACCAATCCAGGCGATCTGCCAGCAAAGCACAGTCCACTGCGACTGCTCCGCTCCACTGGCCCGCCTCAGAAAGGAAGAGCTATGACAGCGTCAGGAAAAATAGTCTCCGGCGTGCGAACCTTCGCGGCCGACGTGACCGAAGGTTTTCTTGAAATCACCCACAACAGCTTCGCCCTCATCGGCTTGGCCGTTGCCTTTGTCGTCATTGCCCTCACTGCACGGCCCGATCTGCGCCAGGCTGGTGAAGAGCAACTGATGAACTGGCTGCAAGCCCGCCAGGTTGAAATGCTGGGTATGCCCATCGAACCGGAAGCCAGCGAGCGCGCTACGGCGGTAAACCCCAAGGACCTGCCCAAAGAGCAGGCAGCCGTGGCCTTCTGGCTCAGCAAAAAGTACCGCGTGGCGCCTGAGCCCCTGAGCGCTCTGGTGGCCGAGGCCTACGAGATTGGCACCCGCGCCAAGATCGACCCCACCCTGATCCTGGCCATCATGGCCATTGAGTCGAGCTTCAACCCATTTGCCGAAAGCGCCGTGGGCGCACAAGGGCTCATGCAGGTGATGACCCGCGTGCACACTGACAAGTACCAGAACTTTGGCGGTCACTTTGCAGCCTTTGACCCGGTGAGCAACCTGCGGGTCGGTGTGAAGGTGCTGCAGGAATGCATCGCTCGGGCTGGCTCGCTCGAAGGCGGCCTGCGCTTTTATGTGGGTGCAGGCAACATGGCCGACGACGGAGGCTATGCCGCCAAGGTGATGGCGGAACATTTACGCCTGCGCCAGGTGGCCAGCGGTCGCGCCGTGCCTTTCAATCCTCCACCCTCCTTGTCTACCCAGGCTCCCGTGCAGAGCATCCCCGCAGCGGTACCCCGCACCACAGCCCCTGCAGCAGCCAGCGACAAGGTGGCTTTGCTGACACCTGGCCTGTAACCCTGCAGGCTCCAGGCGCCCAGGCAACAACCCTGGCGCCCAGCGGTTCGGACGGTGCAGCACTGGCGCCGTGTCGGCTACACTAACGGGGTACGCGACTGGCGATAGGCGCGGCATCCAGCCACTGGATGTTGCCGCTGACGTGGAAACCAGCAAGAACCTACTTCTTGTGAACCACTGGGAAGCGTGCCGCAGGGGCCCTGCCCCATGCGTTCAGCCGTTCGCCTGGGCAGCCCTTGTTTCAAGGGACACAAGTTCATAGGACTGCCAATCATGTACGACCGCAAAATTCTTGTCGAACAAACCGACCCCGAGCTGTTTGCCGCCATCCAGGCCGAAAACGCTCGCCAAGAGCACCACATCGAGCTGATCGCCAGCGAGAACTACGCTTCCCCCGCCGTGATGTGGGCCCAGGGCACCCAGCTGACCAACAAATACGCAGAAGGTTACCCAGGCAAGCGCTACTACGGTGGCTGCGAGCATGTGGACGTGGCCGAGCAACTGGCCATCGACCGGGTCAAGCAGCTGTTCGGCGCAGAAGCCGCCAACGTGCAGCCCCACTGCGGCGCATCGGCTAACGAGGCCGTGTTCCTGGCCTTCTTGAAGCCCGGCGACACCATCATGGGCATGAGCCTGGCCGAAGGCGGCCACCTGACGCACGGCATGCCGCTGAACATGTCTGGCAAGTGGTTCAACGTGGTGTCCTATGGCCTGGATGCCAACGAAGCCATCGACTACGAAGCGATGGAGAAAAAGGCGCACGAGACCAAGCCCAAGCTGATCATCGCCGGTGCCTCGGCCTACAGCCTACACATTGACTTCGCACTTTTTGCCAAGGTGGCCAAGGACGTGGGCGCGATCTTCATGGTCGACATGGCCCACTATGCCGGCCTGATTGCCGCCGGTGTGTACCCCAACCCCGTGCCGCACGCCGACGTGGTCACATCCACTACGCACAAGAGCCTGCGCGGCCCCCGTGGCGGCATCATCCTGATGAAGGCACAGCACGAGAAGGCCATCAACAGCGCCATCTTCCCCGGCCTGCAAGGCGGCCCGCTGATGCACGTGATTGCTGCCAAGGCCGTAGCCTTCAAGGAAGCGCTGCAGCCCGAGTTCAAGGCCTACCAGGAGCAAGTGGCCAAGAACGCCAAGGTCGTGGCTGAGACGCTGACCGCACGCGGCCTGCGCATCGTGTCCGGCGGCACGCAAAGCCACGTGATGCTGGTGGACCTGCGCGCCAAGGGCATTACCGGCAAGGAAGCCGAGGCCGTGCTGGGCGCCGCCCACATGACCATCAACAAGAACGCGATCCCCAACGACCCTGAAAAGCCGATGGTGACCAGCGGCGTGCGCATTGGCACCCCCGCCATGACCACGCGTGGCTTCAAGGAAGAAGAAGCCCGCATCACGGCCAACCTGATTGCCGATGTGCTGGACAACCCCCACGACGAAGCCAACATCGCTGCCGTGCGTGCCAAGGTCAACGCCCTGACCGCTCGTTTCCCGGTCTACCGTTAAGCAACAAGCCGGTCCTCAGCGCCCATGAAGTGCCCCTTCTGCAGCCACCTCGAAACGCAAGTTGTTGAAACGCGGGTGTCTGAGGATGGGGTCTTCATCCGCCGCCGCCGCCAGTGCGGCGCGTGCGACAAGCGCTTCACCACCTACGAGCGGCCGGAAGTGAACTTCCCGGCCATCGTCAAAAAAGACGGCCGGCGCATTGAATACGACCGCAGCAAGCTGCTGGGCTCTTTCAACCTGGCGTTGCGCAAGCGCCCGGTCAGCACCGACCAGATCGACAGCGCCATCGAGCGCATCGAAGAAAAGCTGCTCAACCTGGGCCAGCGCGAAGTGATCTCCAGCCGCATTGGCGAGCTGGTGATGCGCGAGCTCAAGAAGCTCGACAAGGTGGCTTACATCCGCTTTGCCAGCGTGTACCGCAGCTTTGAAGACATCGACGACTTTCGCGCCATGGTGGATGAGGTGCGCAAGTAGCCACGCCCCCCAGGGTGGCCGTCACGCGGATGACCGCCCCTTTGCAGCCCCCGCCCCTGCTACCTCGTCTGGCC
Organism: Acidovorax sp. 22279; assembly: GCF_052045435.1. Classification (NCBI taxonomy): domain Bacteria; kingdom Pseudomonadati; phylum Pseudomonadota; class Betaproteobacteria; order Burkholderiales; family Comamonadaceae; genus Acidovorax; species Acidovorax sp. 22279. The sequence continues at coordinate 108,518 of NZ_JBQEOV010000010.1, read as the reverse complement.
AATGCAGAGCGCGGCACCGTTGGCATACATTGCGCACTCCCAAGTTCTGCCATGGCCCCTGCGCATGTCGCGCAAGCTACTGTGCAATTGCTACTAATTTGATAGCTATCGCAGTATGATGGACTGGCGCTTCAAGCAGTTTTTGCATCAAAACTGCCATCCCACACTCCGGCAAGCACTGCGCAGGTGCCTGACAATGCGCGCGGTGAAAACCCGCCATTTCCTGCAGCTGGTGCTGCTGTCTGCCCTGTGGGGCGCTTCCTTTTTGTTCATCCGCATCGCCAGCCCGGTACTGGGTCCGAATGTGATGGCCGCGCTGCGCATTGGGCTGGCCACTCTCACGCTGATCGGCATCATGCGCTGGGTGGGTGAGCCCTGGCCCTGGCGCCACTGGCGGGAGCTGCTGGGGCTGGGTGTGCTGACGGTGGCAGTGCCTTTTCTGCTGTACGCCTGGGCGGCCCTGCACCTGCCTGCGGGCTACAGCTCTCTGCTCAACACCATGGCCGTGCCGTTTGGCGTGATCGCCGCCGCCTGGATGAAGGAAGACACGCTGAGCACGCGCAAATGGGCGGGCTGCCTCTGCGGCTTTGCAGGAGTCGCGCTGATCGTGAAGCTGGGGCCTGTGGCGCCCACCTCGGCGGTACTGCTTGCGGCAGGCGCGTGCGTGACCGCTGCGGCGTGCTACGGCCTGTCTCTCACCTGGATGAAGCGGGCGACCACCCGCATGTCACCGCTGTCGATCGCGGCCGGCATCCACGCCGCTGCCCTGGTGCTGCTGCTGCCCGGGGCGGCCTGGACATTGCCCACCGCACGTTTCACTCCCGAGGCGCTGGCTGCCGTGGCCGTGATGGGCATCGTGACCTCGGGGCTCGCCTACTGGCTCAACCTGCGGGTCCTCAAACATGTCTCGCCCGTGGCCGCCATGAGTTCCGCCTTCATGATCCCGCTGTTCGGCGTGGCCTGGGGCCATATCTTTCTGGGCGAGGCACTGGGGCCGGGCATGCTCTGGGGCGGCGCGCTGGTGCTGGTGGCGACCGGGCTGGTCACCGGCTTCAACCCGCTGCAATGGCTGGGTGCGCTGCGCCGCACAGACGACTAAGCGGCGGACTCCCCCAAGGCAGCGTGCACCCAACGCCTTTGGTGCTCCTCAGCGCGCGGCAGGCGCAACGCGGGTGATGCGGTGGGTAGCGGGTGGTGCCACCGGGCTCTGCAGCCGGAAGTACGCCTCCAGCGCATCCAGGTCCAGCTCACCCACGCGCCGGTCCTGGCCTTGCGTCAGCACCGTGAAGTTGTCACCACCGCTGTCCAGAAAGCTGCTCATCACCACACGCACGGACTGCATGTCTGTCACCGGCGCACCATTCAGCACCATGTGGCTGATGCGCGCCCCGGCGGGCTGGCTCAGGTCGTAGCGGTAACTGAACCCGCCGGACACCGACAACACCCGGGGCCGCTGCACCGTGTTGCCCCCGCTGGCGAACTGCTGCTCCAGCACCGCGCGGATCTGCGCACCCGTGAAGGTCTTGATCACCAGCTGGTTGCCAAAAGGCTGCACCGCATACAGCTGGCCGTAACGCACCAGCCCTTGCTCATCCGGCACCAGGTCAGCGCGCAGGCCGCCCGGGTTCATGAAGGACAGCTGCGCACCACCATCCGCAGGCGCTCGTGTAGCCAGCAGCTGGGCGTCCGCCACCAGATTGCCCAGCACGCTCTCCAGCGCCGCGTTGGGCTGGCGGCGCATGGCCCCTTGGGCCTGCCCCACTGGACGCCGGGCCAGCGGAATGGCGGCAGCGCGGTAGGTGTCGATGATCTTTTGCACGCCGGGATCCGCAGGGAACGTCGGCACGGCCGTGGTCAGCGGCACCGGCCCCTGGGCGCCCGTGAAGGCCTCGCCCTGCACCACCACATTGCGCGCCGTCTTGCTCACCACACGGCGGGTCTGCGTATCCACGCGCAGCTGGATGTCGGTGAGCAGCGTGCCGTACTGGCCTGCGCTGGTCAGCAAAAACGGCTTGGCCGGGTTCACGCGGCTGTAGTCGCACACATAGGCCTGGTGCGTGTGGCCCGAGACCACCACATCCACGGCCGGGTCCAGGCGCTCCAGGATGGGCACGATGTCGCCCGACAGACCTGCGCAGCTGGTCTCCTGCACGCCCGCCGTGGTGCCCCCGCCTTCATGGATGGCCACCACAATCACATCGGCGCCTTGGGCCTTGAGCTGAGGGATCAGCGCGTTGGCCGTGGCCGCCTCGTCCTCAAAACGCAGCCCAGCGACCCCGGACGGGCTGACCATGGTCGGTGTGGCCTGCAGCGTGAGGCCGATAAACCCCATGGTGACGGTGACACCGCCTTCGGTAAACCGCTTGAGCCCTGTGGCGGGCAGCAGGGTGCGCCCGTCTTCACGCACCGTGTTGGCCGCCAGCAGGCCAAATTGGGCGCCCTCAAAAGGCTTGCTGATGCGGCAAGGCTCGCGCGAGGTGAATTTCTCGCAGCCACCGTTCTGCAGCCGCAGCAGCTCGCGCCAGCCCCGATCGAACTCGTGGTTGCCGACCGCGTTGAAGTCGATCTGCATGCGGTTGACGGCTTCAATGGTGGGCTCGTCCAGGAACAGCGACGACACCAGCGGCGAGGCACCCACCATGTCACCCGCCGACACCACCGCATGGTGCGGCGACTGGGCCTTGAGGGCTGCCATGGCGCTGGCGAAATACGCCATGCCCCCGGCAGGTGCCAGCACCGGGCCTGTGGGCCCCTGCACCCGATGCGCCATGTGGGGCGGCTCCAGGTTGCCGTGCAGGTCGTTGAAGCCGATGAGGGTGATGTCGATGTGGGCCAGCGCGCTACCCACCGCAGGGGCGGTGGACGCAATGCCGCTACAGCCAGCCAGCCACAGCGGCACCGCCAAGGCGGCCAGCGCCCTGCGGTAAAAGGCCCGGAACAAGCGGTTGCTCATACGGAGGCACCGCCCCAGGGACGGTGGGATTTGGTGTTACAGAAACGAGGCCTGGATCGGCGGCACAGGCGGCACCACATCGCCGCACTGGGCACGGTGGCGCAGCGCGTGCTCCATCACCACCAGCGCCAGCAGCGCCTCAGCAATCGGCGCGGCGCGAATGCCCACGCAGGGGTCGTGGCGGCCCTTGGTGATGACCTCGGTGCTGTTGCCATGCACATCGATCGATTCACGCGGGCTGATGATGGAACTGGTGGGCTTGATCGCAATGCTCACTTCCAGGTCCTGCCCGGTGCTGATGCCGCCCAGCACACCACCGGCGTTGTTGGTGCGAAAGCCCTGGGGCGTCATCGAATCACCGTGCATGGTGCCCCGATGGGCCACGCTGGCAAACCCAGCGCCGATTTCCACGCCCTTGACAGCATTGAGGCCCATCATGGCGTGGGCGATGTCGGCGTCGAGCTTGTCATACAGCGGCTCGCCCAGGCCCACCGGCACGCCCGTGGCCTGCACACGGATGCGGGCGCCGCACGAGTCACCGGCCTTGCGCAGGGCGTCCATGTAGTCCTCATACTGCTGCACGTCGGCCACGGGGGCAAAGAAGGGGTTGGCGCGTACGTGATCCCAGCTCTCGAAAGGGATGGGCAGCTCGCCCAGCTGCGTCATGCAGGCGCGGAACTGGGCGCCATACTGCTGTGCCAGCCACTTCTTGGCCACGGCGCCTGCGGCCACCGTGGGCGCCGTCAGGCGGGCCGACGAGCGGCCGCCACCGCGCGGGTCGCGGATGCCGTACTTGTGCCAGTAGGTGTAGTCGGCATGGCCGGGGCGAAAGCTCTCGGCGATGTTGCTGTAGTCCTTACTGCGCTGGTCGGTGTTGCGGATCAGCAGGGCGATGGGGGTGCCGGTGGTCTTGCCCTCGTACACGCCAGAGAGGATCTCCACCGCGTCGGGCTCGTTGCGCTGCGTGACGTGGCGGCTGGTGCCAGGGCGGCGCCGGTCCAGGTCGGCCTGGATGTCAGCCTCGGTGAGCGGCATGCCGGGCGGGCAGCCGTCGATCACGCAGCCAATGGCCGGGCCGTGGGATTCACCAAAGTTGGTGACTGCGAATAGGGTACCGATGGTGTTGCCGCTCATGGGGCGGGATTATCCCAGAGCCCCGGGTGCCCGACGCACGGCCACACCGGTTTGCTGTGGTGTACTCCCCAACAGCTCCTACGTCACCTCACACCCGAGGTACCAAACGCCCGATACGTGGCGCCTTTGCACAGGCATGACATATCCTGCTTGGCAGGGTTCTGGACGCTTGTTAGCATGTAAACATCGATTTTTGGGATCTCCATGCCCGCCCTCGCGCCACCCTCTCCGGGTCCGACATCACCTTCCCGCACCCTTCTGACTGCCGCCCTGGCAGATGCTCCCCTTCGCCGCGCACTGGACGCCAGCGACAACGCTGTGGTAATGACCAACAGCTCCAAGTGTGTCGTCTATATCAACGAAGGGTTCACGCGGTTGTTTGGTTACCAGCCCGCCGAAGTGCTGGGCCGGCACCTGAGCGAGGTCTTGCTGGGCCCCCACTCTGATCCGGACCTGCTCGAAAGCATCCGGGGCAATGTGCTGGCCAAAGGCAGTTTTCGTACGGACACCCTGCTTTACAGCAAGGCGGGGCAGCCCCGCTGGGTGTCCCTGGTGATCAATGCGTCCGACGAAAGCTCCGGCGGACCGGGGGGCAGCATTTCGATCCTGACCGACATCACGCTCACCAAGATGCACGAGGTCCTGCAGACGCATGTGCTGGAGGGCATGGTCAACGAGTTACCCCTTCCCGAGCTGATGGCCCTGGTCTGCCGCGAGGTCGAACGCATCGCGCCCGAGGTCACCGCCTCCATCCTGGCGGTAGATGCACAAGGCCGGTTGCACCCGCTGGCAGCGCCCAGCCTGCCAGCCACCATCAGCCGCGCGCTGGACGGACTGGCGATTGGCCCCAAGGTAGGGTCGTGTGGCACCGCCGCCTTCCGCAACGCGCCCGTGGTGGTCACCGACATGGCCACAGACCCCCTCTGGGCTGACTACCAGGAATTGTTTGCCCCGAGCGGCATGCGCGCCTGCTGGTCCAGCCCCATTCGCGACCACCGGGGCCAGCCGATTGGCACCTTTGCGTTTTACTTCCGCGAACCGCGCGCACCCGACGCGCTGCATCAGCGCCTTGTCGATGTATGCCTGCACCTGTGTGCGCTGGCCATCGAACGCAACAGCACGCACGAGCGTATCCACCAGCTCGCGTTTTTTGATGTGCTGACCGGGCTGCCCAACCGGGCCCTCTTTCGCAGCAGCGGAGAGCGGGCGCTGGCCGACCTGCAGCGAGGGCGCCATACCGGCGCGCTGCTGTTCCTCGATCTGGACCGGTTCAAGCAGGTCAACGACACCCAGGGGCACGCCGCAGGCGATGCGCTGCTGAGCGAGGTGGCCCAGCGCCTGACCCAAGGCCTGCGTGCGCGTGACCTGATCGCGCGCCTGTCGGGCGATGAATTTGTGCTGTTGCTCTCCGAATGCACCACCGAACAGGCCGTGCAAAGCGCCCAGCGCGTGCTGCACGACATTGCCCAGCCGCTGGACATCTTCGGGCAGACCCATGTGCCCCACGCGAGCATCGGCATTGCGATGTTTCCGAACGATGGAGACACCATCGACACCCTGCTGCGCCATGCCGACCAGGCCATGCACCAGGCCAAAAGCGACCATCGCCACAGCCTGCAGCTGTTCAGCGCCGAGATGAACCGCCGTGCCCAGGAGCGCGCCTCGCTGGAGCGCGCGCTGCAGCAGGCGCTGTCCGACCGCAGCCTCACGCTGCACTACCAGCCGCAGGTTCTCAGCAGTTCCCCCGGCACCTTGCACGGTGTGGAGGCTCTGGCGCGCTGGAACCACCCGCAGTGGGGCATGGTGCCGCCGTCGCAGTTCATCCCCGTGGCCGAGGACGCCGGGCTGATCCATGAACTGACCCTGTGGCTGCTGGACGAAGCCTGCCGCCAGCTGGCGGCCTGGCGTGCTGCAGGCCACGACGTGCCCTGCGTGGCCATCAACCTGTCGGGCCGCAGCTTCCACCGGCCGGAGTTTGCGCAGGAGATCAGCGATGCACTGCAGCGCCATGGCCTGCGCGCCAGCGATGTGCTGCTGGAGATCACAGAGAGTGTGATGATGGATGCGCGGCCCGTCACGCTGCAGAACATCGAGGCCCTGCACCACCAGGGTTTCAAGCTGTCGCTGGATGACTTCGGCACCGGCTATTCCAGCCTGAGCTACCTGCACCGCCTGCCCATCAGCGAGCTCAAGCTCGACATGGCTTTTGTGCAGGACCTCACCACCAGCGCCACGGCGCGCGCCCTCACGGTGTCGGTGCTGAGCATTGCGCACAGCCTGGGCATGGTGGTGGTGGCTGAGGGGGTGGAGACCACCGGCCAGCAGCAGTGGCTGCAGGCCCACGGCTGCCCGGTCATGCAGGGCTACCTGTTCGGCAAGCCGCTACCACCCGATGAGATCGAGGCCTGGCTGTGCGCCCAGGCGCCTCGCCCCTATCGCTGACCTGGCTAGAGGCACATCTGTGCCGTCACGCTGGGGCGCGGGCCTCGCGCCCCGCCCACAACCTCAGCTACGGGGTTCTTCTTCCGGCCAGTCGCGGATGTAGGCCTTGAGCATTTTGTTCTCGAAGTTCTGGCTGTCCACCACGGCCTTGGCCACGTCATAGAAGCTGATCACGCCCATCAGCATGCGGCGGTCCATCACGGGCATGTAGCGTGCGTGGCGGTCCAGCATCATGCGGCGCACTTCGTCCATGTCGGTTTCGAGGGTGCAGGTCAGGGGTGCATCGTCCATGGCCGTGCGCACCAGCATCGTACCCACGCTGCCGCCGTTCTTGACCAGCGCCTGGATCACTTCGCGGAAGGTGAGCATGCCCACCAGGTCGCCATGCTCCATCACCACCAGCGAGCCAATGTCGCGCTCTGCCATCAGGCTCACGGCACCCGCCAGCGGCTCGTCCGGCGATGCGGTGTAGAGGGTGTTGCCTTTGACGCGAAGGATGTCGCTGACTTTCATGGTGCGGAGTCTCCGGGGGATCGGGAAGAATCGGAAAGAGTATGTGTGGGCCCGCACACACCAGCACATCCGCTGGGGTTGCCCAGGTGCTGCAGGCTGTTTGTCAGCAAATATAGCCCACAATGCCCGCCTGCATTGACAACATGGGAGACACACAGATGCCCGGTTACTCCGACCCCGGCTTTGACACGCTGGCGCTGCACGCAGGCGCCAGCCCCGACCCCGCCACCGGCGCGCGCGCCGTGCCCATCCACCTGACCACCTCGTTCGTCTTCGAGTCGAGCGACCACGCCGCGTCCCTCTTCAACCTGGAGCGCGGCGGCCATGTGTACAGCCGCATCAGCAACCCCACCAATGCGGTACTGGAGCAGCGCGTGGCCGCCCTGGAAGGCGGCGTGGGCGCGATCGCCACCGCCAGCGGCCAGGCTGCACTGCACCTGGCGATTGCCACGCTGATGGGCGCAGGCAGCCACATCGTCGCCAGCACGGCGCTGTATGGCGGTTCGCAGAACCTGCTGCACTACACGCTGTCGCGTTTCGGAATCGAGACCACCTTCGTCAAACCCGGCGACATCGACGGCTGGCGCGCCGCTGTGCGCCCCAACACCAAGCTGTTTTTTGGCGAGACTGTGGGCAACCCTGGCCTCGACGTGCTGGACATCCCCACCGTATCCTCCATCGCGCACGAGGCCGGCGTGCCGCTGCTGGTGGACTCCACCCTCACCTCGCCCTGGCTCATCAAGCCCTTCGAGCATGGCGCCGACCTGGTCTACCACTCGGCCACCAAATTCCTCTCGGGCCACGGCACCGTCGTGGGCGGCATCGTGGTGGACGGCGGCAGCTTTGACTGGGACGGTCCAAAGTCGGCCGGCAAATTTGCCGAGCTGACGCAGCCCTACGACGGCTTTCACAACATGGTGTTCACCGAAGAGAGCACCGTGGGCGCCTTTCTGCTGCGCGCGCGGCGCGAGGGCCTGCGCGACTTTGGCGCCTGCATGAGCCCGCACACCGCCTGGCTCATCCTGCAAGGCATCGAGACCCTGCCGCTGCGCATGGCACAGCACATGCGCAACACCGAGAAGGTGGTCGAATTTTTGGCCGCGCAGCCGTTTGTGTCGCGCGTGGGCCACCCGTTGCTGGAGTCTCACCCCAGCCATGCCTTGGCGCAAAAGCTGCTGCCACGCGGTGCGGGCTCGGTGTTCAGCTTTGACCTCAAGGGCAACCGCGAGCAGGGCAAGAAATTCATCGAAACCCTCAAGGTCTTCAGCCACCTGGCCAACGTGGGCGACTGCCGCAGCCTGGTGATCCACCCGGCCAGCACCACGCATTTCCGCATGAGCGACGAAGCGCTGGCGGGCGCAGGCATCAGCCAGGGCACGATCCGCCTGTCCATCGGACTCGAAGATGCCGACGACCTCATTGACGACCTGAAACGCGCGCTCAAAGCCGCAGAAAAGGCGGGGGCATGACCATGCACATCCAAGTCAACGGCGCCGCCATCTACTGCTACACCGGCGGCAAGGCATTTGATGCCGCCAAACCGACCGTGGTGTTCATCCATGGCGTGCTCAACGACCACAGCGTGTGGGCCCTGCAAAGCCGCTACATGGCCAACCACGGCTGGAACGTTCTGGCCATCGACCTGCCCGGCCACTGCCGCAGTGGCGGCGATGCCCCCGCCACGGTGGAGCAAGGCGCGGACTTCATCGGCGCGCTGCTCGATGCCGCGGGCGTGCAGCGCGCGGCGCTGGTGGGCCACAGCTGGGGTTCACTCATTGCCATGGAGGCGGCCGCGCGCCTGAAAGACCGCATCAGTCACCTGGTGCTGGTGGGCACCGCCTTCCCGATGAAGGTGTCGCCCGCACTCATCGAGGCCTCGCAGACCGACCCGGAGAAGGCGATGCGCATGGTCAACGTTTTCTCGCGCAGCACCCTGTCTGCGCCCCCGTCGGCCCTGGGCCCGGGCACCTGGGTGTTTGGTGCAGGCATGGCGCTGGGGCGCAAGGTGCTGCGTAGCAACACGGCAGTCAACGTGTTCCACCGGGGATTTGTGGCCTGTGACAGCTATGCCGGTGGCGAAGCGGCCATGGCGCAACTGACCTGCCCCGTGCTGTTTGCGCTGGGCAGCCAGGACCAGATGACGGCGCCCAAGGCGGCACAGGGTCTCGTCAAGGCTGCCCAGGCGGCGGGCAAGCAGGTGCAGATCACCCACCTGCCCGTGGGCCACAACCAGATGACCGAGGCGCCGGAAGAAACACTGGCCGCCATCCGCGACTTCCTGGCCCGGTGAGCCCCCAAACCCCGGCGCGCAGGCAGCCCGCCGGGGTTTCAATAGCCGGTTCAGGGTGGCAGACCCGTTGGCGACAGCACACCCGCACTGCCCCGCTGGTGCGCACCAGGGTCACGGCGTATAACGCGGGCAGAGCCCCAACGCCGCCCGGAGACAACGCCATGACCACCCAGACTGCCACCCCGCAACCAGCGCCCAGCACGGACCCTCGGGCCTTCAAGCGCTTCGCGGGCTTCTACCCGTTCTACCTGAGCGAACACAGCAACCGCACATGCCGCCGCCTGCATTTTGTGGGCTCCACGCTCACGCTGGTCTGCCTGGCCATGCTGGTGGCCACGGGCAAGCCCCAGTACCTGCTGTACGGCCTGCTCTGCGGCTACGGCTTTGCCTGGGTGGGGCACTTCGGCTTTGAAAAGAACAAGCCCGCCAGCTTCAAGCGCCCGCTGTACAGCTTCATGGGCGACTGGGTCATGTACAAGGACATCTGGACGGGTAAAGTACCCCTGTGAGATGACTTGGAGCCCCAGAGGCTGGAAGCGCTAGTGCAACATGCCTTTTTAGCTATTATTTGTATAGCAATGAGCCGCTATTTGAAGGCAGTCATTCACCCCGGTCAACGCGCCTGCAGCACATCCGCCATGTGCAAGCTTTCGAGCCTGGCGTTGACCCACAGCGGCCCGAGGCTGTCCACGCGCTGCAGCAGCAAGCGCTGCACCAGGGGCGCAAGCAAGGTACTTTCCGGGTCGGCCAGCAGCACATAGCGGGACTCGGGCACGTCGGCCGCACTCACCGCAGCATCGGCCACCTGTCCGACCCAGTCCAGCGCGGTCAGGGCTTCCAGCACGGGCTCCAGCTGCAATCCATCGACCCGCAGCAACTGGGCCAGCTGGCTGGGGCGCAGGCCCTTGATGGGCTGCTGGCGCGCACGGTGCAGCGCCTGCAGCACCTCCACCGCCAGCTGAAACGTCCAGCCCGCCACCGTGCCGCGCCGCGCCACCCCCGCCAGCAGGCTGGGCAGGTACGCGGTCACCACAGCACCCAGCAGCACGATGACCCAGGCCACATAGATCCAGACCAGCAAGATGGGCAGCGTGGCAAACGCGCCGTACACCACCGAGTAGGTGGGCACCTTGCCCAGGTACACCGCCAGCACCTTCTTGGCCAGCTCGATGCACACCGCGACAAAAAAGCCGCCCGTCCAGGCGTGCCGCCATTTCACCGGCGTGTTGGGCACATAGTGGTACAGCGACGCCATGCCGCCCGCCAGCACCACAAACTGGATCGAATCGAACAGCAACTGCACGCCATCCGGCAGGCGCTTGACCAGCCCGCCGGAGGCCGACATCACATACGAAGTGAGGGCCAAGCTCGCGCCCATCAGCAACGGGCCGAGCGTGATGGCCGCCCAGTAGATCAGCACACGCTGTCCCAGCGGCCGCAGGCGCTGCACGCGCCAGATGTCGTTGAGCGTACGGTCGATGGTCAGGATCAGTGCCAGCGCCGTGGCCAGCAGGATGCTGAACCCCGCCACCCCCAGGCTGCTGGCCTTGGCCGCAAACTGCGTGAGGTAGCCCAACACCTGCCGCGAGATGCTGTCGGGCACCAGGCTGCTGACCAGCCAGCCCTGCAGCGCGTCCTGCAGCTTGCCGAAGATGGGAAATGCGGTGAACACCGCCAGCGCCACCGTAAAAAACGGCACCAGCGCCAGGATGGTGGTGAAGGTGAGGCTGCTGGCCGTGAGGCCCAGGTGGTCCTCACGAAAGCGCTCACGCAGCGTCTGGGCCGTGGTCTTCCATGGGAAGTGCGACAGCTCATTGATCAACGCCTCGGTGCGCGACGCTACTGTCTGTATGGAAAAAGGCATGGCCGATATGATGCCACCCCAATGACCGACTCTCCCACCGCCCCTGCCTCCCCTCTCACACCGTCCGACAACGGCGTTGCCGCCACACGCTGGGTAGCCACCGGCAGCCTGCTCGCCCTGATTGTTCTGTGCCTGGCCTGGGAACTGGTGCTGGCCCCCTTGCGCCCAGGCGGCACCTGGCTGGCGATCAAGGCCCTGCCGCTGTGCATCCCGCTGGCAGGCATCCTGAAAAACCGCATGTACACCTACCGCTGGGTCAGCCTGGTGATCTGGCTGTACTTCACCGAAGGCGTGGTGCGCGGCTGGGGCGACAAGCCCCCATCGCAATGGCTGGCCTGGGGCGAAGTGGCCTTGTGCCTCGTGCTGTTCACCGCCTGCACGCTGCATGTGCGCGTGCGCCAGCGCAACGCCAAGGCAGCCGCCGCTGCGGCGGAAGCCAGCGCAGCGCCACCCGCCCCCTGATGCCCATGTCGCAGCCCTCCGCTACCCGATCAACCCACTGAACCCGTCGCTTCACCCATGACCACCTTGCTCGACACCCTGCGCACCATCGTCGGCCCCGCCCATGTGCTCAACGAAGGCGATCTCACCGCCTGGGAACAGGACTGGCGCCGCCGCGTGCGCGGCAAGGCCCTGGCCGTGGTGCGCCCCGCCAACACGCAAGAGGTGGCCGCTGTGGTCAAGGCCTGCGCAGCGGCGGGCACCGCCATCGTGCCCCAGGGCGGCAACACCGGCCTGGCCGTGGGCTCCACGCCCGACGACTCGGGCACGCAGATCGTGCTGAGCCTCACGCGCATGAACACGGTGCGCAGCGTGGACACCGACAACCTGACCATGACGGTGGAAGCCGGCTGCATCCTGCAGAACCTGCAGGATGTGGCGCAGAACGCGGGCGTGCTGTTCCCCCTGAGCCTCGCGGCCGAGGGCAGCTGCACCATCGGCGGCAACCTGGGCACCAACGCAGGCGGCACGCAGGTGGTGCGCTATGGCAATGCGCGCGACCTGTGCCTGGGCCTCGAAGTGGTCACCGCCCAGGGCGAGGTGTGGGATGGCCTCAAGGGCCTGCGCAAGGACAACACGGGCTACGACCTGCGCGACCTGTTCATCGGCAGCGAAGGCACGCTGGGCATCATCACCGCTGCGACGATGAAGCTCTACCCCCAGCCCGCCGCCAACCTCACGGCCTGGGCCGCCGTGCCGTCGATGGAACACGCCGTGGCCTTGCTGGGCTTGGCGCACAAGCAGCTGGGTGCGGGCCTCACGGGCTTCGAGGTGATGGGCCAGTTTGCGCTGAGCCTGGTGGGCAAACACATGCCGCAGCTGCGCGTGCCGTTTCTGGGCGACGACAACGCACCCTGGTGCGTGCTGCTGGAAAACTCCGACAGCGAATCCGAAGAACACGCGCGTGCACGGTTTGAGTCGCTGCTGGAGACCGCGTTTGAAATGGGCTGCGTGACCGACGCCGTGGTGGCAGAGAATCTCACGCAGGCCCACCAGCTGTGGCACATCCGCGAGAGCATTCCGCTCGCCCAGGCCGAAGAGGGCCTGAACATCAAGCACGACATCTCGGTGCAGATCTCGCGCATCCCCGCCTTTGTGGCCCACACCGACGCGGTGCTGCAGCGCGAGATCCCCGGCGTGCGCCTGGTCAACTTCGGCCACCTGGGCGACGGCAACCTGCACTACAACGTGCAGGCGCCCGCCGAGGGCGACCCCAAGGCCTTTCTGCGCGAGCACGAAGCCCATGTGAACCACCTCGTCTATGAGGCCGTGGCCGAGTTCGGCGGCTCATTCTCGGCCGAGCATGGCATTGGCGAACTCAAGGCCGACAAGCTCGCCAAGTACCAGTCGCCCGTGGCGCTTGGCATGATGCGCGCCATCAAGCAGGCGCTGGACCCGCAGGGCATCATGAACCCGAAGCGCGTGCTGCAGTAAACCCACAGAAAGCTGACCCATGACCGCTGCCGTGACTGTGCGCCCGGTTCAACCCGAAGACTACGCCGCCTGGCGACCGCTCTGGGACGGCTACAACGCGTTCTACGGCCGCTTTGGCGCCACCGCGCTGCCTGAGCACATCACGCAAGCCACCTGGCAGCGGTTTCATGACGCGGCAGAGCCCATGTTCTGCCTGGTGGCGCAGGACGATGCCACCGGCGAACTCCTGGGCCTCACGCACTATCTGTTTCACCGCAGCATGACGCGCATCGAGCCCGTGTGCTACCTCAGCGACCTGTTCACCCGCGAAGCCGCGCGCGGCCGGGGCGTGGGACGGGCGCTGATCGAAGCGGTGTACGGCGCAGCGCGCGCCGCCCGATCTTCCCGCGTGTACTGGCAAACCCACGAGACCAATGCCGCCGGGCGCCAGCTATATGACAAGCTGGCCAAGCACCATGGTTTCATCGTGTACGCACAAGAACTTTGACAGCCACACAATGTCCGCCCATGACACTGCCTGATCTGCACTGCGCCATCGCCGAACACAAAGGCACGTTCTCCTGTGAGCGCATCAACAAGCCGCAAGAGACCAAAACGGTGAATTTTCAGCACCACATCCAGCCCCCCGCTGCGCTGGATGCCCCCCTGCCCGGTGTGGGCCAGCTCGCCGCTTTCTACGCCACGTTCGGCGGCGTGCTGCTGTACCACGATGCCGACTCGGGCGACGCCGCCCGCTACATCGCCCCACCCGCTGAATGGCCCACGCTGCAAGAGGCGTTTGAGGGCTGGACAGAACACCTGAGCGACGAAGAACGCGAAGAGATCCTGCCCGACTGGATCGAGCACTGCCAAGTGATTGGCGAGACACCCCATTCGGGCAACTACATCCTGATGGCGACCGATGGCGAGTGCGCCGGCCAGGTGTTCGAGTTCGACCACGACGGTTTTGAATTCACCCACGTGGCTGACGACCTGGTGGACTATGTGCAGCGCCTGCTCCACCTCGACAGCCCCACGCTGGCCAACATCGCTTCGCACATGCGCTTCATCGACAAGAACACGGGGGCACAGTGGTGGATTCTGGAAATGAGCGACAACCAGGGCCACCGGGTGCGTACCGACGTGTGAACTGCGACAGAGGTGAGAGCACCCATCGCTATAAAAAGAAGAGCTTTCAGCGCATATAAATTGGGCGCCAGAGGCCATTTTTACTAGAACATTCGCCCTCCCGTCCGTGACACGAAGGGCGACGCCACGGCAGAAAAGGTGAAGTCACAACACCTTGCGCATTGGCTGTGCCTGTAGCCCCGCCCAGGTTTGCACTGCTCCATGCGGCGCATAGCCATGGCGGCGATAAAAGGCCTCTGCAGTGCGCGTGCTCTCCAACCCCAAAGCTGCGAGCCCCACCTCGCGTGCATGGGCCTCGACGTGCTGCAGCAGGCCCCGCCCCACCCCTTGGTGCAAGGCCTCTGGCACCACATAGCAAAGCGCCAGCGTGGGCCGCGCCAGCAGCGCAAAGCCCACCATCGTGTCGCCTCGGTATGCCCCCCATGCTGCAGCGCCCGGCGCGGAGATCCACGCAGTCAGGTTCTCGGGCGTCTTGTTGGCCAGCCAGGCCATCAGGATGGTGGGGTCATGGCCGTGGTCAAGTGCGCAGCAGTGGGTGATGGATTGGCGGATGACCGTGCAGGCGGCTTCTGCGGCATCGGGGCCCACAGGGGTGATGCGGAGGGCTTCGGAGGCTGCGTTGTCGGGCCTCATGCCGATGCGGGCCGCGACAAGCCCATCAGCAACACCGCCAGCAATACGTAGAACAAAGATCCGGCGATGTACAGGCCGCTCGCAGTCACCACGCGTTGACCCTCGCGCCGAAACGACAACGCTCCGGCGGGAGCAAACATGCGGGCTTCCTTGTGGCGCACATGCTCTGTGCGCCAGCGACCCAGGCTGAGCACACGCACCACCAATGCGCCAGTGAATATCAGCAGCGCATCGACGGCTGACCACAGCACCGCAACCACAAGATCAGTCATTGGCATCCCCAGCGAATCGGCGACGTTGGATCATAGACGGCCCGCCTCCAAGGGTGCGGGCGCAACCCCATGTCGGCGCGGGTCTTGGGCTGCGGGATGCTGCTGGCTCCATGCGCGGGCAGCCTCCCAGCCCGGCGGCACGCAGCCTTGCTCCATCACGCACAAACTGGCGCTGGCCAGCGCATGGCACAGCGCCTGCTGGCACGCATCGGCCGCCAGCGCTTCGACAAACCGCACAAAGCTCGCACTACCGGCAGCCTGCAATTGCCGCAGCAAATGCGTCAGCAGCCCGGCCAGAAAGCTGTCGCCCGCGCCCACGGTGTCCACCACTGGCAGCGGCTGGGCCTCTTTGGCAAAACGCTGCACGCCGTTGCGGTGCAGCAGCCAGGCGCCTTCCGCGCCCAGCGTGAGCGCCAGCAGATGGGCCTGTGGGTTGGCGGCCAGCAGGTGCTGTGCGCGGGCCAGGGCATCCACACCAGGCACGGCCAGATGCTCCAGGTCTTCGTCGCTGGCCTTGATGATGTGGGCGTGGGCCAGCGCGGCGTGCACCGTGGTGCGGTAGGCCGGCAGGTCGGGCATGACGGAGGGGCGCAGATTGGCATCGACCACCACACAGCGGCCTGCGGCGCGCTGGGCGGCCAGCCACGGCAGGTAGATGGCAGTGTCACGCGCGTCGAGCGCCAGCGCGCCGGTGCACACCAACTGCAGCCCGGGCAAGGCGGCGCAGCTATCGCCCAGACCTGCGGCGGACACGGCGCGGTCGGCCACGCCTTCACGGTAGAAGGCGTAGTCGGGGTGGCCATATGCGTCGAGGTTGACCACGGCCAGTGATGTGACCTGCTGCACGGGCTCGGGCTGTGCCAGCACCACGCCGTCAGCCACCAGTTGCGCAGCCAGTTCACGCCCAAAACGGTCGCGCGACAGGGGGTTGAGGTACTGGGTGCCCACACCCTGTCGCGCCAGCGCGCGGCACAGGTTGTAGAGCGCGCCGCCGAGGCACGGCAGGTAGCTGCCATCGGGGCGGCGGATCAGGTCGATGAGGGCCTCGCCGGCAATGGCGGCGTGGATGGGCGCTGTGCCGTTGGAAATCGTGGATGCGGAAGTCATGGATGTTTGGGAGGAAGCAGACAGTGCGTCAGAACTGCGATTGCAGCGCGGGGTACAGCGCGACAAAGCGGGCATAGCGTTCGGCCAGCTGGGCTTGTTGTGCGGGCTGTGGCATGAAGGTGTCGTCAGCGGGCAGGGGATGGCACCAGTGGGCTTCGTCACCACCGCAGGCCATGGCCGCCAGGCGCGCGGCCCCCAGGGCGGCTGCGGCGTGTGCTCCCTGCGGGCGCTGCAGCGGGGTGCCCAACGCGCTGGCCAAGAGCTGCGCCCAGGGGTTGCTGCGGGCACCGCCACCGACCAAGGCAAGGCCTACGTCATCCCGGCGGGCAGCGCCGCCCTGCCCGGCCCCGGTGGCACGCATGGCATTGAGGCCATCCAGCAGGCCAAAGCCCACGCCTTCCATCACCGCATAGGCCAGGTCGGCCGCTTCGTGCTCGGCCCGCAGGCCCATGAATACGCCGGAGGCAGCCGCGTTGTTGTGCGGTGTGCGCTCGCCACTCAGGTACGGCAAAAACAGCGGCGCCTGCGCCTGGCGGGTGGTGTTGAGGACGCTGACGGCGTCAGACAGTTGCGCCTCGTCGCCACGCCCTGTGAGCCGGGTGACCCAGCCAAACGCACTCGCTGCACTGAGCATGACCGACATGTGGTGCCAGCGCTGCGGCAGCGCATGGGCAAAAGCATGCACGGCGCGCTCGGTGGCAGGCGCAAAAGCGTCGGTCACGCGAAAGACCACACCCGAGGTGCCCAGCGACACAAAGCCCTGCCCCGCAGTGCGGGCGCCCACGCCCACGGCACTGGCGGCGTTGTCGCCCGCGCCAGCAGCCACGACGATGCTGTCACCGAGCCCCCAGCGGCGTGCCACATCGCTGCGCAGTGTGCCGGTGGGCGCACTGCCCTCGGCCAGCGTCGGCATGTGCGAAACATCGAGCCCACAGGCTTGCAACATGGCCGGGCTCCAGGCGCGCGCCTGCACGTCCAGCCACAGCGTGCCCGATGCGTCGGACATGTCGCTCACCATATCGCCAGTGAGTTGCAGGCGCAGCCAGTCCTTGGGCAGCAGCACGGTGCGGATCTGGTCAAACACGGCGGGCTCGTGCGTGCGCAGCCACAGCAGCTTGGGCGCGGTGAAGCCGGGCATGGCGAGATTGCCGGTGATCTGGCGCGAGGTGGGCACGGCCGATTCCAGCTGCGCACATTCGGCGCTGGCACGGCCGTCGTTCCACAAGATGGCCGGGCGCAGCACCTGGCCCTGCGCGCCCAGTACCACCGCGCCGTGCATGTGGCCCGAGAGGCCGATGCCCCGCACCTGCGCCCACGCTGCGGGAGCCTGCGCGCGCAACTGCGCCACAGCACTCTCCACGGCGGCCCACCAGTCGGCGGGGTACTGCTCGCTCCAGGTGGGCTGGGGGCGCAGCTGGGGCACGGCGGCATCTGCCGTAGCGACCACAGTATGCGCATCGTCCAGCAGCAGGAGCTTGACACCCGAGGTGCCTAAATCGATTCCGAGGTACATGGGTGATGGACAGATGTCAGTGATTCACAGTGAAAGCCATGGCCCGGCCTTTGCCTTTGGCGGGCTGCGTGCAGGGGTCACGCAACAAGGGCCTCCCCCCTCTCGGGGTGCAGATCCGGCTGGGGATCAGGAAGTCTTTCCAAACCTTCCAGCGCCCTGCTTGCGGTACTCGCTGGGCGTCATGCCCTTGATATCCAGAAAGCGGCGGTTGAAGTTGGCCATGTTGTTGAAGCCCACGTCATAAGCAATGTGCGTGATGTAGCGCTCGGTCTCCATCAGCAGCTGGCACGCGCGGTTCACGCGCACCAGGTTCACGAAGTCGGTGAAGGTATTGCCCGTGGCGCGGCGGAAGAAGCGTGAGAAGCGGCTCTCCGTCATGCCCAGCTCTTGCGCCAGGTGGGCCGCCGACAGCGGGTCGGCCAGGTGGTCGGTGATGCGGCTCACGATGGCGTTGATCTGGTCGAGCTGGGTATCGTTGTCCTCGCTTTGCAGCTGCGTGCTCGACAGCAGGCGAAAGTCGGTGCAGCGCGCCAGGTCGCTCATGAATTCGCAGAACGCGCCGAACCGGGCCAACCCCTGGCGCGCCTTGATGCGGTGCCAATGCTCTTGTGCCTGCGCTTCCATGCCAAAGAACTCCACGCCGTGGCGCGCGCGCTCCAGCAGAGGCAGCACCTCCCGCAGCTCGGGGATGGTCTCGCTGCTGGCCACCAGCGGCGCGTGCGAGAACTGGATCACCAGGTCGCGCAGCGGCACGCCGCCTTCGGGCAGGTCCATGCTGATCCAGTTGTGCGGCAGGCGCGGCCCGGTCAGCACCAGGTGGCCGGGCTGGAACTGACCGATCCAGTCCCCCACAAACACCTTGCCAGAGGTGGCCGTGATCAGGTGCAGCTCGTACTCGTCGTGGTAATGCCAGCGCGCCAGCGGCGTGGGAAACCCGTGCGACAGGCAGCGGATGAAGCCCGCCGTCTCGGGCGACTCGTAGCCCAGCGCGGGCGAGCGCACATAGTCGTGCTCCAGCTCTGGCTTGGTCTGGCGCGGGGCGATGGGCATCTTCACGGTCATGGCGGTAGTGGACTCAAATTACACCAGCATCAGGCGCCTGTCCGCTCCGCCACAAAAGCCAGCACGCGGGCATAGGCTTTGCGCAACGCGTCTACGAGTCGGGGGTGGCCGGCCATCTCGCCCCACAGGGTCGTGTCGGCCGCAAAGGCCGTCACGGGGTCAGCGGCATCGCAGATGGCATGGGCCACGGCGGGATCCATGGCCTGGTCCTGGTAGCTGTAGGGGATCTGCCCCGCGTGCCAGCGCTGCAGGTAGGCCAGGAACAGCGCGGGCAGCATGGCCACGCTGTCGAACGAAGCGTTGCGCGCCAGTCGGTCGCGGATAGTGGGCGCAATCATGCCGGGGATCTTGGAGAACGCATCCATGGCCACGCGCTGGTTGGTGTCGGCGATGGCAGGGTTGCCGAAGCGGTCCAGCACCACGTCGCGGTACTGCTCCAGGTTGATGGGGCATGGCTGCTCTGGGGTGTGGAGCACCGGGATCGCGTCGTCGGTGACGTAGTCGTAGGCCATCTGGCGAATGGCCGCGTCGTGTGTGCCTTGGTGGATGTACTGGTAACCCGCCAGCGTGCCCGCCCAGGCAATGCAGCTGTGGGTGGCGTTGAGCAGGCGGATCTTGGCCTCTTCGTGCGCCTGCACCGACTGCACCATCTCGACACCGACCGTTTCCCACGAGGGGCGGCCTGCGATGAAGTCGTCTTCGATGACCCACTGGATAAAGCTTTCACCCATGAGTGCGGCCTTGTCGCCCCAACCCGTTGCAGCCTTCACGCGCTCGGCCACATCGGGCGTGGGGCGCGGCGTGATGCGGTCCACCATGGCGTTGGGGCTGGTGGTGTTCTGCTCTACCCACTCTTTCAGTGGCGCATCGCCCAGCGCCTCGATGAACTGCAGCAGCCCGCCGCGCGATCGGTCGCCGTTGTGGCGCAGGTTGTCGCAGTTCATCAGCGTCACAGCGCCCGCACCGGCTGCCCTGCGCGCGCGCAGGATGCTGACCAGGCCGCCGTAGATCGTGTGGCCTGCCTGGCCGGCCTTCACGGCCGCCAGGTCGGCGCGCAGGTCGGCAAACGTGGGCCAGTCGAGCTGGTTCTGGGCATCCAGGTAGTAGCCCGCCTCGGTCACCGTGAAGCTGATGATGCGCGTGGCGGGGTCGGCGCCCATGGCAATCAGCGGGGCCAGGTCGTCCTGGTAGGGGATCACCCGCTGGATCGACTCGATGACGGTGTAGCTGCGCTCGCCTTGGGGGGTGACGGTTTCGAGCGTGTAGCGCCCATCCTGCGCTTGCAGCGCCGCGATGGTGTCGGCCATGTCGGGGCGCAGGTTGCCGCCTGCGATGGCCCAGCCAGTGTCGCCCTGCTGGCGCAATGCGTGAACGTAAACGGCCTGGTGGGCGCGGTGGAACGAGCCCAGGCCCAGGTGCAGGATGAAATTCATGGTGCGTGACTGCGGGTTTCTAGAGATCAAAGTTCGTGGGCATCATCACGACGTCGCGGATGGTCATGCCGCGCGGGCGGGTGAGCATGAAAAGCACCACGTCGGCCACTTCGGAGGCCTCGATGAGGCTGCCGCTGGCCTTGGCCTCGGCGAGCTTTTCCGCGGGCCAGTCGGCCAGCAGCGAAGTGATGACAGGCCCGGGCGAAATGGAGCCCACGCGGATGCCGTGCTTGAAGACCTGGCGGCGCACGGTCTGTACGAAGCAGTTGACGGCCCACTTGGACGATGCGTAGACGGGCTCCCACGGCGTGGGGAAGTGCGCGGCCAGCGAGCTCGTGACGATGATGTCGCCCGTGCCGCGCTCGATCATGTGGGGCAGCACGTTGTGCACGTTCTTCATCACCACGTTGACGTTCAGGTTCAGCATGCGGTCGATGGCGTCGGGGTCGGCATCCACCAAGTCGCCGCCCACATACAGCCCGGCGTTGGCGTGGAAGATGTCGAGCTGGCCCGCGAGCGCCAGCGTGCGCTGCAGCAGGCTGGCGCATTGCCTGGCATCGAGCAGGTCCAGCACCAGCGGCAAGGCGCCGGCGCCAATCGCTGCACAGGCCTTGGCCAGCGCGGCCTCGTCGCGATCGATGAGCACCACGCGCGCGCCAGCGTGGGCCATGGCTTGGGCACTGGCAAAGCCGATGCCCGATGCGGCGCCGGTAACGGCAGCCACCTTGCCTTGAAGTTCTTGTCCGGGGGGCATGGAAGCAGTCATGGCGGTCATACGGTCTGGCGGGCCACCACGCGTCCGTTCGGGTCGAACCAATGGGCTTGCGAGGCATCGATGTCCAGGCAAACCGCATCGCCCGCACGCAGGCCTGTGCGGTCGTTCTGGCGCGCCACAAACTGCGCGCCGCTGGGCGTGCTCACGTAGATCAGCGTCTCTGCGCCCAATGCTTCGACCAGGTCCACCTGGCCCGGCACCGGCGTCGCTCCGGTGTTGCGTACCGTGATGTTCTCGGGGCGCAGGCCGATGGCCCCGCCCTCCGCCCCGGCGGGGGCTTGCTGCTGCACGGACGATGGCAGCTGCGGCAAGGGCACCACATTCATCTGCGGCGTGCCAATGAACTGGGCCACGAACTGGTTGGCGGGCTTGTCGTACAGCTGCAGCGGCGTGCCCACCTGCTCGATGACGCCGTCGCGCAGCACCACCACGCGGTCGGCCAGCGTCATGGCCTCCACCTGGTCGTGTGTGACGTAGATGGTGGTGGCCCCGAGGTCGCGGTGCAGCTTGGCGATCTCCACGCGCGTCTGGCCGCGCAGCGCCGCGTCGAGGTTGGACAGTGGCTCGTCAAACAAAAACACCTTGGGCGCACGAACGATGGCTCGGCCGATGGCCACACGCTGGCGCTGCCCACCCGACAGCTCCTTGGGCGTGCGCTGCAGGTAGCTGGTGAGGTTGAGGATGCGCGCGGCGTTCTGCACCTTCTCGTCGACCACCTGCTTGTCCACCTTGGCGAGCTTGAGCGCAAAGCTCATGTTCTCGTACACGCTCATGTGCGGGTACAGCGCATAGCTCTGGAACACCATCGCCAGGTCGCGCTTGCTCGAGGGCTGGTCGGTGATGTCGCGGCCGTCCAGCATCAGGGTGCCACCGTCGATGTTTTCGAGCCCCGCGATCAGCCGCAGCAGCGTGGACTTGCCGCAGCCCGAGGGGCCGACGAAGACGATGAACTCGCCTTGCTGGATGGTGAGGTCGATGCCCTTGATGGCGCGGTGTTCACCAAAGAATTTCTCGATGCCGCGCAGTTGAAGGTAGGCCATGGAATCGGGTTCCTGAAAACTTGATTGCGTTGGATAGGAAAGCTGCGCGTTACTTCACGGCGCCAAACGTCAGGCCCTGCACCAGCTGCTTCTGGCTGAACCAGCCAAAGACCACGATGGGCGCAATGGCCATCAGCGAGGCGGCGGACAACTTGGCCCAGAACAGGCCCTCGGGGCTGGAGTACGACGCGATCAGTGTGGCCAGCGTGCCGGCCTTGGCGGCGCTGAGGTTCAGGCTCCAGAAGGCCTCGTTCCATGACAGCACCAGGCACAACAGGCCGGTGGACGCGAGGCCGCCCATGCCCAGCGGCA
This sequence comes from Acidovorax sp. 22279, assembly GCF_052045435.1. Classification (NCBI taxonomy): domain Bacteria; kingdom Pseudomonadati; phylum Pseudomonadota; class Betaproteobacteria; order Burkholderiales; family Comamonadaceae; genus Acidovorax; species Acidovorax sp. 22279. Next base: position 86,112 of record NZ_JBQEOV010000010.1, on the reverse strand, counting down.
GCAGCACCAGGCGCACCTCCTGCCACAGCGTGGCGCCGTCCATGCGCGCGGCTTCCAGAATCTCGCGCGGGATGTCCTTGAAGTGCGAATACAGCATCCAGACCATGATGGGCAGGTTGGACAGCGCGAACACGATGATGAGCGCAAGCTGCGTATCGAGCAGGTGGCTCTTTTGCGCCAGCACATAAATGGGTACCAGCGCGCCCACGGCGGGCATCATCTTGGTCGAGAGCATCCACATGAGGATGTCCTTGGTGTACTTGCCCTTGAAGAAGGCCATGGCGTAGGCCGCAGGCGCAGCCAGCATCAACCCCACCAGGGTAGAGACCACGCTGGTGATGACCGAATTCTTGGCGTACAGCAAGTAGTCGCTGCGCTCCTGCACCTCGTGAAAGTTTTCGAGCGTGGGGACAAAGAACAGCTGCGGCGGCACGGCGATGGCCTGCAACTCGGTCTTGAACGCCATGAGGAACAGCCAACCCAGCGGGAAAAACAGCAGCAGGGCCACGCCCCAGGCAGCGGCGGTGCGCAGGGCCAGCAGGCCGAGCGGGAAGTTGGAGCGGCGTCGTTTTGTCGTTGTCATGAGCGTTGCCCCGTCTTACTTGTCAAGGTTCTTGCCGACCATGCGGATCAGAAACACCGCCGCGATATTGGCCAGCAGCACTGCGAACAGCGCACCTGCCGAGGCCACGCCCGCGTCGAAGTTGAGCAGCGCCTGCTTGAAGATCAGGAAGGTGACGTTGGTGCTCGCATCGCCCGGCCCGCCACCCGTGGTGGTGTAGATCTCGGCAAAGATGCTGAGCAAAAAGATGAGTTCGATCATCACCACCACGGCCACCGAGCGCGCCAGGTGCGGCACATACAGGTAGCGCAGCTGCTGCAGATAGTTAGCGCCGTCCATGCGCGAGGCTTCGAGCTGCTCGTGGTTCATGCTCTGCAATGCCGTCATGAAGATCAGCGTGGCAAACGGCAGCCATTGCCACGACACCATGACGATCACCGAGAACAACGGGTGGTCCGTGAGCCAATCCACCGGCTGTGCGCCAAAGAACATCCACACCTGGGCGAGCACGCCGTAGATGGGATTCATCATCATGTTCTTCCACATCAGCGCGTTCACCGTGGGCATGACGAAAAACGGCGAAATCAACAGCACCCGCACGATGCCCCGGCCCGCAAACGGCTCGTTGATGAGCAGCGCAATCGCAATGCCGAACACCACCGTGATGAGAATGACGCTGCCCAGCAGCAGCAGCGTATTGACCACCGCCGTGCCAAACGACGGGTCGGTGACGAAATACTCAAAATTCTCCAGCCCGGCAAAGCCCGTCTGGTCCGGCTGCATGAGGTTGTAGCGGATGAGCGAGAAGTAGATCGTCATCACCAGCGGCACGATCATCCACAGGAAGAGCGTGGCCATGGCTGGCGTGAGCAGCAGACGGGGTAGCAGGCGGCGGTTCATGGGAATTCCGATACAGACTTACACAGCGCAGTGAGGTAAGCGCCCAGTGGGCGTAGCGAGCGGCCCGAGGTGGGGGTGCTGTACCGCAGTCGTACTCCCGTACGGCGAGGAACACCGCCCCCAGATCGGGCCGCGCAGTAGCCCAATGGGTGCTTGCCTATTTGTAGTAGCCGGCCTTCTTCATTTCGCGGTCAGCCGCCACCTGGCCGGCCTTGAGTGCCGCGTCCACCGTCGTCTTGCCTGCCAGCGCAGAACTCATCTGCTGGCCCACGGCGATGCCGATGGCCTGGAACTCAGGAATGGCCGCGAACTGCACACCCACGTACGGGCTCTTCGGCAGGGTCGAATCCGTCGGGTTGGCCGAGTCGATGGCAGTCTTCTCTGCAGCAGCGAAGCGGGCCGCCTTCTGGAACTCCGGCGCCGCATACGTGCTCTTGCGCGTGCCGGTAGGCACATTGGCCCAGCCGTTCGTCTTGGCCACCAGCTGGATGTAGTCCTTGCTGGTGGACCAGGTGATGAACTTCTGCGCGGCGTCGACCTTTTTCGAACCGGCGGGGATGGCCAGGTTCCACGACCACAGCCAGTTGGCGCCCTTGGGCGTGTTCATGGTGGGAGCCTGGGCAAAGGCCATCTGGTCGGCCACCTTGGACTGCTTGGGGTCGGCCACGAACGATGCGGCGATGGTCGCGTCCACCCACATGCCGCACTTGCCGGAGTTGGTCAGCGCCAGGATCTCGTTGAAGCTGTTGGCCGACGAGCCGGGCGGGCCATAGTTCTTGAGCAGGTCGACGTAGAAGGTGATCGCGTCCTTCCAGGGCTTGGATTCGAGCTGCGGCTTCCACTGCATGTCAAACCACTGGCCGCCGAAGGTGTTGACCAGCGTGGTCAAGAACGCCATGTTGTCACCCCAGCCTGGCTTTCCGCGCAGGCAGATGCCGTACACGCCGTTCTTGGGGTCGTGCATCTTGGCGGCCAGGTCCTTGATCTGCGGCCAGGTGGGACGCTCAGGCACCTGCACGCCGGCCTTGTCGGCCAGGTCCTTGCGGTACATCAGCATGGAGCTTTCGCCATAGAACGGCGCGGCAAACAGCTTGCCGTCCACCGTCAGGCCATTGCGCACGGCGGGCAGCAGGTCATCCACATCGTAGGCAGCATCGGTCTTCAGCTCCTGCAGCCAGCCCTTCTTGCCCCAGATAGGCGCTTCGTACATGCCAATCGTCATCACGTCGAACTGGCCGCCCTTGGTGGCGATGTCGGTCGTCACGCGCTGGCGCAGCACACCTTCTTCGAGCGTGACCCACTTGAGCTTGATGTCGGGGTTCGCCTGCTCGAAATTCTTGCTGAGCTTTTGCATCTCGATCATGTGGCCGTTGTTCACGGTGGCAATCACGAGTTCGGTCTGCGCATGCGCAGCGGTTCCGCACAGCGATGCCGCCAGGGCGGCAACGGCCAGAGCCAGGCGAGTGTGTGGACGAGTGGAACGGGGCATCGGAACGTCTCCTGCGTAGTTGGTATGGATCTGCCATTCAACGCCAGTCGAATCTCGGCATTGATGGGCTGAACGATACCGATGCTCTGATGCTCAGTTGATACTTTGAAAAGCACTACACATACTAAATTTCGCCAGAATCTCAGGATTTATACCTAGTCGCATCAATTGGGTATGTGCATTGTGGGCCTGGGGCGGCCGCCCTGGCGCTGCGGGGTGCTGCACACATTTGACCCAAGGGCGCGCCCTGAGTGGGCCGACTGTTTCCAAAACTGGAACAGTCAGTTTGCGACCCGGTGGTTTTTCTCTGCACCCCACCGGCGTACAGTTCATCCCATCGATGAGCCGAACCCGCAAGGCGACTCACCGAACCCGGTTCAGGAATGGTTTTTGACCCGGCTTTTTGAGACGCTTTTCAACTTCAAGGACTTATCAATCATGAACAACACCGCACGTTTCCTCTCCATCGCCGCTGTCGCCGCTTTCGCTTCTTTTGGTGCCCAGGCTGACGAAGCCGACGCTTCGCAGTTCGCCACCAAGTTTGAAACCAACCGCACCCGCGCTGAAGTGGCTGCCGAAGCCGCTACCGTGGCCCAGACCCGCTCCATCGAACCCGCTGGTTCGCGTGTGGTGACCTACAAGTCCACGGCTGACCGCGCTGCCGTGCGTGCCCAGGCTGCTGAAGCGGTGCGCACTGGCCAGATCCCTTCCGGCGAACTCGGCGCTCTGTAAGCCGTCCCGGAATCAACGGACTTCGCCCCCCCACCCCATCAAGAATCGAGGTCACCATGAACAAGACAACACGTTTCCTGTCCATCGCTGCTGTGGCTGCTTTCTCCGCTTTCGGCGCCCACGCTGACGAAGCCGACAGCTCGCAATTCGCCCTCAAGTTCGACACCAACCGCACCCGTGCCGAAGTGGCTGCTGAAGCCTCTACCGTGGCCCAAACGCGCAGCATCGAACCCGCTGGTTCGCGCGTCGTGACCTACAAGTCGACTGCCGACCGTGCTGCAGTGCGCGCCGCAGCGGCCGAAGCCGTGCGCACCGGCAAGATCCCATCGGGCGAAATCAGCGCGATGTAAGAACGCGGACCTTCCCGGGTGGCGGCCTCTCACTGTTGTGGACATGTGCCCCCGGACTCTCAGAAAGGGCTCCCATGTGGGAGCCCTTTTTGCATTGGCAACAAGCTCAGGCCACCAGTGTCTTGAACATCACATGGGCATCGACATAGCCCAGCGTGTGGTGCCGGAAGGCCCCGGGCAGCGTGCCCACGATCGCAAAGCCCAGGTGCTGCCACAGCCGCACGGCGCGCACGTTGCTGGCTACCACCAGGTTGAACTGCATGGCCCGAAAGCCCATGGCCACAGCCTGCTGCTGGGAGTGCTCACACATCAACGAGGCCACGCCCTGCCCCTGCGCGGTCGGCGCCACCACATAGCCACAATTGCACACATGGGCCCCCAGCCCGGCCTGGTTGGGCTTGATGAAATAGGTACCCCAAATCTCCCCGCCCGCGCCAAGGGCGACAAAGGTTGCGGCAGGCAGCTCTACCCAGGCTTTGTGGATCTCGGCCTCGGTGCTTTCGGGGGCAAAAGCATATGTGTCCCCCGCCTGGAAGGTGGTGCGCAGGATGGACCATACGGCGGGCCAGTCGGCGGCCTGGAAGGGGCGGATGGTGACGGGGGTATCGGAAGTCGTCATGGGAAGTGCAGTGGATGGATGGCGAGTCTGGCATTCTCCCGCTCCGCATAAAATCCGCCGTCGGCAACGGCCACCCCTTGATGGCGGCGCCCTACCCTGAGTGATCCATCCCATGACCCAGCCTTCTGCTGCCCCGGCAGCTTCTGCCTTGCCCGCCCGCCCCGTGCGCTCCCAGTACGAAGATTTCATGCGCCATGTGTTCACCCACGGCGTGGACAAGTCGGACCGCACCGGCACCGGCACCAAGAGCGTGTTCGGCCACCAGATGCGGTTTGACCTGAAGGAAGGTTTTCCGCTGGTCACGACCAAGAAGGTGCACCTCAAGTCCATCATCCAGGAGTTGCTGTGGTTCCTGACCGGATCGAGCAACAACAACTGGCTGAAAGAGCGCGGCGTGACCATCTGGGACGAATGGGCGCGCGAGGACGGCGATCTGGGCCCGGTGTACGGCGTGCAGTGGCGCAGCTGGCCGACGCCGGACGGCGGGCACATCGACCAGATCAGCGACGTCATCCAAACGCTCAAGACCAACCCCGACTCGCGCCGCATCATCGTGAGCGCCTGGAACGTGGCCGAGCTGCACAAGATGGCGCTCATGCCGTGCCACGCTTTCTTTCAGTTTTACGTAGCCCCGGCGCAAGAGCCCGGCGGGCGCGGCACGCTGTCTTGCCAGCTGTACCAGCGCAGTGCAGACATCTTTCTGGGTGTGCCGTTCAACATCGCCAGCTATGCGCTGCTGACCCACATGGTGGCCCAGCAGTGCGATCTGGAGGTGGGCGACTTCGTGTGGACGGGTGGCGACTGCCACATCTACAGCAACCACCACGAGCAAGTGCAGACCCAGCTGGCGCGCACGCCCTACCCCTACCCTGTGCTGAACATCAAACGCAAGCCGGACAGCATCTTCGACTACGAGTACGAAGACTTTGAAGTGGTGGACTACCAGTGCCACCCTGCCATCAAGGCGCCCGTGGCAGTCTGACCTGACCACTGCACCAGCCAGCCTGCGGCACAGGCCCCGCTTTCACCCATAACCAATACAACGAGCTTCTATCTATGTCTTCCGGCGGATTCCACGTACACGGCCCCCACGACCACGCGGTCGAACATGCCACCCACGGCCACGATGCTGCGCACCACGGCGCGGACCATGGCGGCGGCTCGTCCACCAACAAGATCGCCATGTTCACGGCCATCGTGGCCACGGTGGGTGCCATCTTTGCCTACATGGGCGGCGCCACCCAGGCCAATGCGGGCCTGATGAAGAACGACGCGGCCATCAAAAAGACCGAGGCCTCCAACCAGTGGAATTACTTCCAGTCCAAAAGCACCAAACAAAGCCTGGCCGAACTGGCCCGTGACCTGACCCCGGCCGAAGCCGAGAAGGTTAAATACCAGGCCAAGATCGACCGCTACGAAAAAGAGAAGAACGAGATCAAGACCGCGGCCGAAAAGCTGGAGGCCGATGCCCACGCCTTCGATCAGCAAAGCGAGGCCCAGATGCACCAGCACCACCGCTGGGCCCAGGCCACCACCGCGCTGCAGGTGGCGATTGCCCTGGCCGCGATTGCGCTGCTGACCAAGAAGAAGTGGCTGGAATACGGCATGTACGGCGTGGCCGCCGTGGGCCTGGGTGTGGGCGCGCTGGCGTTCCTGCACATCTGATCCCCTCCCCACTCACGCACAGAGCGAGCCCCATGCCCCTGCACCTCATCTACGCCCGCGCGGCCAACGGCGTCATCGGCAAGGACAACCGCCTGCCCTGGCACATCCCCGAGGACATGGCGCACTTCAAGCAGCTCACTCAGGGCTGCCCGGTGGTCATGGGCCGCAAGACCTGGGACTCGCTGCCCGCACGCTTTCGCCCCCTGCCCGGCCGCACCAACATCGTGGTGACGCGGCAGGCCGACTGGCAGGCCGAGGGTGCCCACCGCGCAGGCAGCCTGGCCGAAGCCCTGGCGCTGTGCGACGCAGGCAAAACCGTGTGGATCATTGGCGGCGCGCAGATCTATGCCGAATCCTTGCCCCTGGCGGACTGCTTGGAGGTGACGGAGATCGCCCAGGACTTTGACGGCGATGCCTATGCCCCCGTGCTGGGCGCAGAATGGGTAGAAACCGCCCGCGAGCACCACGTGAGCACCAACGGGCTGCCGTTCAGCTTTGTGACCCGTGTGCGCCGCGCCTGACGCTTCTGCCCCTTTCCTCATCTACTCACATTTTGATAGCTGCCAGCGCATGATCCACTAGCGCTACCGGCCAAAAACCATGCAAATTGCCACCTGGAATTTCAATTAGTGTTTCAGAGTGGATCACAACGTCTCAGCAAGCATCGCAAGCCGTTGTTTTCATTGGGTTTTTTGATTCACACTGTCGCACACTGATTCTCATTGGCGCATGAACTCCGGGTAGCTAGGTGGGTAGCTACACTCCTAGCTACCCAAAAAAAGGACTGCCGATGCCCAAAATCAGTCACACGCTCACCGACATACAGATCAAGCGCTGGATCTCAAAAGGTGAGGCGGTCGCCAAGTCAGATGGCGATGGGCTGACATTCACCCTTTCCACAGGCGGCACCGCCACCTGGGTGCTCCGGTATCGCGTGCAGGGTGGGCGGCGGCGCGAGCTGACCATCGGCAGCTACCCAGACGTGACGCTCGCGGCAGCCCGGGAAAAGGCACGCGCCCTGCGCGCATCCATCGACGGCGGCGCCGACCCGGCGGCGGAGAAGCAGGAGCGCAAATCACGCACCGCTGCGGCATGGACCATGCGCGAACTGGTTGCCGACTATCGAGAAAAGGTGCTCCGCCCCGATGTGTTCGCCGAGGACACCATCTACTACCGCAATGCCGACATCGACCAGGTGATCCTGCCGCGCCTGGGTTCCTGGCAGGTGAACAAGGTAACGAGCATTGATGTCGTGACCGTCCTCAAAGAGAGCGGCCGGACGTGGCTTATGACAAAGCGGCTGCTCACCTCTCTCTCCAAGGTTCTCGACCACGCCTGCGGCCTGACGCTCATTGCGGCCAATCCGTGCACCGGCATCAAGCTGTCCGCGCTCAAAGGCCCTCGCCCCAAGACACGCCAGCGCGTCATGCTGGAGAACAAGGAGCTGCAGTCCCTGCTGCCGGGCATTGACTTCATCGGCCGGGAGAACGCCCTGGCCTTCCGCATCCTGCTGGCCACCTGCGTGCGCGGGGTGGAGCTGGTCAAGGCCAAGAAGGAGCACTTGGACCTGGAGGCCGGCACCTGGTGGGTGCCCGCAGAGTCCGTCAAAACCCGCGCTGGCTTCCTGGTTCCCCTCGCACCGGTCGTCGTTGACTGGTTCCACGAGCTGATCGCCCTGTCTGGCGACTCCGTGTACGTGCTGCCCACTCGCCGCGCCGACCGCTCCAAAGAGCTGGGCGATGTACCTATCGGGCGCACAACCCTTTGGGCTGCGCTGCGTCGCGCGTTTGAGCGCGGTGACATGGACATCCGCAAATTCACCCCGCATGACACACGCAGCACGGCCAAGGGCCACCTGATGAACATGGGGGTGTCGCGTGAAATCTCCGAGATCGCGCTGAACCATACGCTCAAGGGCATGGAGGGGATCTATGACGTGCGGGAGGAAATACCGGAGCGCCGCAGGGCCCTGAAACTCTGGGCCGACTACCTGGTGGGTTGCGAGAACAGCGCCCCACCCGGCCGCGATGGTGAGGCGAATGTGGTCCGGTTGCGCAGGGTGGCGTGAGCTTGGGCACACCAGCTGGACCGTGGACAATCCCCCACCATGACAGCCGAAAATCCAGAAACGTAACAATCCAAGCTGACCGCTATCGCGCGAAGGAAAACGACATGGCACTCAAATTTACTGACGATGCAAAACGCATGGTGCTTGAATCTATTGGCGGCGTCGCAAAAAATGGGGATCTCGCAACTGCGTACATACCTTACGACTCCATTTCGTTGAGCGCTGTAGCCGGCGGTGGGCTGCAGGTCAACTTTGAGCGGAGCGGGGAAACCATCTTTTCCATGGCCGCGCCCAAGGGATGGGAATCATCTGGAACTTTCAGAATATCAGGAGTCCACGGAGAGGTGCCACTGACAGTTTCTGACAACTAACTCATGCAGATTGAAAAGCCCCGCTCGCATCACTGCGGCGGGGCTTTTTCATTGGTGCTGACGAATCAGCAGTTCAGATCGACGGGCACATGCGCCAGGAAGGGTGCACTGTAGGTCGTCGCTTGAGCACGCGCAGCACGAAGGCCTTGGCCGCTACCAGCGCCACGCGCGGTTTCTCCTGGCCCGGGGCCGTGGCCTGCAGCTGAAAGGGCTCCACCCAAGCACTGAGCAGGCGGTCGATGCCATAGCTCACGGCGGAAGCCACACGGTCCACGGCGGCCGACATGGCGGAGGCGGCTGCCATGCAGGCCATGGCAACCAGGGAAACGAAACGGGAGGAACGGTACATGGTGGATCTCCAGATGGGTGATGCCGTGGCTACCGGCGGGGGCCCCTTGCCGTGGCGGGGAATGGGTGTCGGCCTGGCTGGGCGAACCACTTGGCCATCCCGGCGCACCGGGGCGGGCCTTGCCAACGTAATCAGATGGGGCGTGGGGTGCCGGCCAGATCCGCAGCAGCATCTGCATCGGTCAACACCGGGCGGGCCAGCTCGTCGCGCAGGCGGAAGCCCAGCAGGGGCCAGATTTGGCGCTCGGCGTTCTCGCGGGCGATGCGCTCGCCGATTTCCTTGTTGTAGTTCTCCGGGCTGGCGCAGGCGCTGTGGCCCACCACGGTGAAACCGTTGCGCAGGACCAGGACGCAGAATGTCAGGAGTGACAGAGCCGGTGGGGCCTCGAAACTGAACTGCCGAAGCACACCATCAGGGCTCGCCTCGTTGTAAGCCGCGCCAGCCGCCCCATCGAAGCCGGTGAAGAAATGCGCGCTGGCAATTTCATCCTTCAACACAGCGGGCGTCACGCGTGGGCCCTTGTCGGCCTTGGCCTGGATCTCGCGCTCCAGGGAGTCTGGGCCGGGGTCGATGACGGGGAGCTGCAAACTCGCGGAAGTGGTGCCCGCACTTGGCGCACCAATCGGCGGGATCACAATGCCAGATGCCATGGCGGCCGATGCGGGCTCCGCCTTTGCCGCCTGCCCCTGCTGGTAGGGCATCCATTCGGCGTAGAAGCCGGTCGCGGGTGTCGAGTCACCGGGTTGCAGCAGATTGACGCTGGTTGCGATGAACGGGTTGCCGTAGTGATCGAGCACCGACAGGTTCACCATGCGTTCGCTCCACACATAGGTCACGGTGGCGTCCAGCGGTTGCCCATGAAGTTCGTTCAGTCGGCCGCGTTCGGTAGTGCCGGGCTTCTGCAGATCAGTAGTGCCATTGGGGCGAAACCAAACTTTGCGGCCCACGGTGGGCTTGATGACAGTAGAGGTCATGGTGTTCTCAGGGAGTTGGCCCGGCATCCGGCCGGGGCGGCTGGGTCAGCGCGTCGTAGTCGCGCTCGCAGGACTGCCCGGCGATTCGGGCTTTGTCGGCGTACTCAGCCAGGATTCCCGCTCTTTGGTCAGCGCGGCCGAGCACGTCGGCAAGCACTCCGATGGGATCGCCGGTTGCCGCGATTGCGGGCTCAGTGCCGGGATTCGCGGCTGATCGGCGGGCTGCGGCGACAAGGGCATCGATGCGTTGCTGCAGGCGGCCAGAAGCACGGCGAGCGTCGGCAGCATCAGCGTTAGCAGCTTCGATTTTTGTAGCAGTTTCACGAGCGTTCCTTTCTTTGTCAGCGGCCCAGCGGGCTTCTTGCGCACGCACGGCGCGCAGGGCCTTGGCTGTCAGGTCGGCGATGTGCGCCAGAGTCTGGGCGTTCTTGGTGCGGGTGTTTGCGGCGTCGAGCTGGGCTGTGTGCAGCCGTGCGGTCTGCACCACCAGCAGCACCCCAAGCGCCAGGGCGGCGGCAATGGCGCCGTAGGCTTTGAGCTTGTCGAGGATCATTTCCCCTGCCCTCGCTTCTTCCAGGCGACCACCACAAGACCGATCAGCACAGCCGCCGCCAGCGCAAGGCATGCCCAGCCCGCCGGAGTGGCCAGCAGGAACAGCAGTGCCTCGGCCCACCACGGCAGGTAGAAGCCGCTGGCCATGGCGATGCCCGGCAGTAGAGCCAGGACGGCCAGGACAAGGGCGCGCATCAGATCGACCCCTTTTGGCGCTGGATGCCTGCCTTCACACCCAAGCCGTAGAAGTGCTTGGCCAGGCCTTCAAGTTGGCGCTCAGACCAGGGCGTGCAACCCACGGCAGCGCACTCGGCCGCGTCCTCGTCGGACACCTGCAGGCCTTTTGTTGTTGCACAGCCGGTGAGCAGTGCGCTGAGCAAAATCAGAAAAATGAGTACAGCAAGCTTCACGATTGCGCTCCAAGCCACCATGTGCGGCAAATCTCGTCGTTTGAATCGCCGCGCAGCTGCAGGCCTGGCAGCACGGTAGAAACGCCCTGCACCGTCCCACGGTTCCAGCGCGTGTTTTCTCGGCAGGCACCCACCCAGTCCCCAGCATTGGCCTTGCGGCGCATGGTGCTGTCGAAGAAATTGCCCTCGCCCTTGTTGTGCAGGAAGTCGAGGAAGGTGGCTTGCTGGAACGGGTCGTAGCTGGCCCAGTGCGTGAGCAGGCGCTTGGCTTCGACCTCGTAGCCGATGTAGCGGCGCTTCTCCAGCCGGTAGCAGTCGGCGGGGGTGTAGGTGCGCCCCGCCACCACCTCGGGCCCGGTCAGGCCATTGCAGACGGTGAGCGGCTGGCCCTTGCCCAGCTTGTCCACGTAGGGCACGCCGATATGGCGATTGCTGGATTCGTAGAAGCTCGCCATGACCATGGCAATGCGGATGGCATCGGACACCTCGGGGTCTGCGGCCACGGCCTGGATGTAGGCGTTGGTGTTGGCTTCGCGCGTGGCGGCCTCATCCACGTAGTAGACCCCGCCACCGGCGCCCAGCAGCATGACCAGGGCGGCAAGACTGGTGCGCAGTTGGGCGGGGACGCGGCTCACTCGTCGGCTCCCAACTCGCCAAGGTCGGTATTACCTGAAACCACGCGCCCGGTGTTGCGCATGATGTCAATGCGCATCTGGCGCTCCTGCTGGCGCAGGGCATGCTCGGCGGCCAAGCGGCGGTTTGCTTCGCGCTTGTAGTACCAACTCACCAGGGCGCCCAGCAGCGCAATACACACGCCGAACAGCCCGATTGCCTGGGATGAGGCAAGCCAGCCAAGGAACCCAACGACAGCACCGCCGCCGGAGGTGCGACCGCCAGCCGTGGCAAGAGCGTCGATGGTTTCTGTTTTCATGAGCCCGGAGTGTTCCGGGCATGCGCCTGCGGGTCTAACCCTACTGGGGGGGAATCATTTGGCCGCGCACCTCATGCGGACACGAACATCGTTCGATCCTCTGCGACCACGCTCACCACGCGGTCCTCGCGCGCCACTGATACCAGGCGCGTTTCGGTCGCAACTCGCACCAGCCTGTCCTCGATGGGCACCACCAGGGTTCGGCTGGGGTCGAGGGGTGGGGGCGATTCAATGGCCGCGAATGTGTCCTGGCCAGTCTCCAGCGCTGCCAGTACGCCGCCTGCGGCAATCTGCCCGGCGATGGCTGCGGTATCTGCACCAGCCTCAATGGCGGCAAGTAGCGCGCTGACCAGGGCCGCACCGCTCGCTCCCAGGCTGTCAGCTCCAGCCTCTACTGCTGAAAGCGTACCCGCCGACTTGGGCAAACCGCCCTGCCCAGCCATGCTGTCGCTGCCACTCTCAGCGGCGGCCATGGCACCAGCGATCAGGGCACGCACCGAAACGGATGCAGCGTCGAGCCCAGCCTCCACGGCTGACATGGAGGCGGTCAGAGCAGAAGGGCCGCCTGTTGCACTCAGGTCGTCTGCGCCAGACTCGGTTGCGGACAGACTGCCTGCCGCGCGCGGCGCGGTCCCACTTGCCGCTAGAGCATCAGAACCCGATTCAATAGCAGCGAACTCCCCTTGGCGGCCTGCCACACTAGCACCGGCGGCTGCCAACACGTCAGCGCCGGACTCTGTGGCAGCCAGTGCGCCTTGGGCCAAGGCTGCCCCGGCAATGCTGGCAGAGTCAGTGCCGACACCCGTTGCAGCAAGCGAGCCTCCCACCAGGGCGCCACCTGACGCGCTGAGCCCATCTGCACCGGATTCGTTTGCGGTCAACGAGCCGGATGCGGCACCGGTATCAACAAACCATGTGAAGTTCGCAGCGCTACCCGCCGGGGGTGCATAGGATGCGACACCCACCCACGAGAAGTTAGCCGCGTTCCCTGCCGGTGGCGTGTAGCTCATACCGGAATCACACCGCGCAGTGTGAGGGCCGGCAGTGTCTCGCCCCCCGCAGGATAGGCGTTCAGGGTGTGCGCCGTCCCCACGTCCACAGGAATTGTGTATGCGCCTGTGCCTCCATCGCTGGTGACGCTCCCGACTAAAGTCCCCAGGTCTTCGCGGTAGGCACGAACCAGTCGGGCCGCGTTGGCACCAGACGAATCTTTCACCGTGCCAGAGATCGAGTAGACGGTGTACGGCTCAGTCGCTGGGGTGTAGTCAGCGCTGTGGAGCAAGCCACCTTTGAGGATGACGGCCTCATCGATGTAGCCGGTGAATTGCAGTAGCGTGTATTCACCGAGCCCATGTAACCCCAGCGCAGAGGACGACGAATTGACTGCCGACGAAGACGTCGCAGTGGCCGCCGTCACACCATCCACCCGCAGCCTGAAAGTGGTTCCCGAACGGCTGTACTCAACCGTGTACCACGTATCGTTGATGACGGAGGCCGATGACGCACAGGATGCAAATGCCGTGCTTCCGGACACGCAGTAGCCCTCAAACCTATCCGATGCATTGATCTGCAGGATGAAGGACACCGATGCATTCGATCCACTGGAGTCACACTGTGCAATAAGCACCATGCGACCGGAACCGCCAGAGCGCCGCACCCGCAACTCGATAGCAAAGTCCCCCGTGCCCATGTTGAAGTCTGCGTCTGCAGGCGTCGTAAGCTGGGTTCCCGAAGCCCGCAGCAGCGACGACCCACCGAAAACGCTTGCGACAGTGCTGCTGGTTACGCTACCGGCAGTGAGCGTTTTTGTACGCGCGCTGCTATCGACAATGGGCGACGCGCCATGAAGAAGGAGAGATACCTTTGCAGGATCTAGCAGGATGGCCACGCCATGCTCCTATCAAGCGTGCGTGATCGTCGCGGAGTTGATGGTGATGGCCTGCCCGCTCGCCAGCACGTTGTTGTCCAGCACCAGGTCGGTGCCGGAGGTGCCAACGGTCAGGCCGGTAATCACGTCAGCGTCTGCAGAGGTCGTGATGCTGGCTTTCGTGGCCGTGCCCGCAGAGGATGCGGTGGTGCTCAGGATGCCGTCTGCGCCACCGTTGGCGTCAGAGAGCGTCAGCACGGCGCCCGACACGGTTCCAGCAGTCGATGCCAGGTTGAACGTAGCCAGCAGCGCGTCTGCGGCGCTGAACAGCTTGAGCTTGCCCGAAGTGCCGACGGTGGAAACCACGGCGTTCATGCGGGCTGTCTTGGTGGCGGTGGAGTAGGTGACAGACATGGCCGGTCCTCAGCGTTGGGTGATGGCGAAATTGATGGTCCGGTCGTCAATGCGGCCGGCAGCGGTGGTGATGCGGCAGGTCACGAACTCGTCGGCGTCCACAACGCCACCCGAAACAAAGGCAGTGGCGGTGGCGCTGGTGTTCGAGAAGGACTCAACCGTGATGCCCGCGCTGGGCACCCACTCAACGGACACGATCACATCCGCCAGCGGGGCGAGCCAGTCCGACCAATCGACCGTGTAGTCGAGGGTGGCGTCGGGGTCTTTCTTGATTGCTGCCATGCCCTGCAGTTTTCCGGCTGCATGGTCAGGCGTCGAACCCTACTGGGGGGCGTTGCCGCTCCAGTGGAGGGCCAGTACAATTCCGTTACCGCACCGGAGCCCCCGGTCGGCAGTGTTTTTGCAGTCGTGACGGGACAACTCCAGTAGTGGGCATCAAACCCCACCCTGCTGCAAAGACCAGGTAAGCCCCTGATCGCAAGGTCCGGGGCTTATTTTTTGCGCGGCGGCAGCCCATCGGGAACCGCGCTTCGCACACCAAACGCGTCGCCCTGGCTATCCAAAGGCATGCGCGCGTCGTATCGCCTCCCCGTCACTGGATCGCGCATCCCCTCGTTTAGCAAAGATGGCTGTTGCCGTGCCTTGCCGAGGTCCAAATCAACGCGTGATCGCTTGGACATGGCCTGTTCGGCAAATGTCGCAACCTCCGCCGGAGAGTAGCCCTCCTGCACGACCCGTTTGTCGTGAAGGTGCCGGAATGCATCGTCCGTCATGCGCACATCAGTCGTTGCGGCATTCAGACCCACCTTCTCCAGCATGTTCGCCTGACCCTGCGTCACATCCCCCAGTCGGTACGTCCCACTCCCCTTCCCTGCCGTCAGGTCTGCCAGCAACCTAGCTTTCCCTTCTGCCGACATGGCCGCTATGAAGCCCAAGGCAGTTGCAGCCTTTGTTGCCGCGCTGGGCCCGGCCAGGGATCCAAGCAGCTCCGCAGCCGGTCGCCGCTCGGGTGTCACGGCGCCGGCACGCTCCATCTGTTGGCCGATCCACTCAGACCCACCTACCGGTGCTGGGTGCTGGTAGCCCAGACCGCCGAGCGCTGCGGCGGCGAGGTCCACCGGGCCGCCCAGGACGCTCGCCGCGGTGCGGTTTGCCACGTCAGCGAGGCCTCGGGCCACATCGGCACGAAAGCCAGAGTCGGCCACGGCGCCGCCAATGGACTGCAGCCGCTCCGCTGCGGACGGCGCCGATTGCTCGGCCCGAGGTGCACACGGGTAGCCAGTGGTCGGAATCTGGTCGATGAGAGCCAAGCGCGTGGAGGGCTCTTCTTTTGCCGGCGTACGTCGGGCAATGTTGGCGGTTGGCACTGTTCTGGTCCCTTAAGAAGGAAAACAGGTTGCCAAGGTCCGAACGCTTCGTCGAACCCCGCTTGGGAGTATGCCTTTGCGTTGGGCTTTACCCGTTCGAATCGTGCGTCGTGCTCATGAACGCATCTCGAATACCGTCCAACAGCTTCTCTGCCATTTCATATGAATTGTCGATATTCGAAATAGCCACTCCAAGAGCTGTTTTATAAGTAGAAACTATATCGTAGATCCAATAAATGCAGAAAGACAAATCTTCCACACTATCCAAGGAGCCTGACAAAATATAGAATTTAAATGCCAACTCATTCGACTTTGTCACAAAAAAATTCCCAAAGGGAATTTGACGATTTATCGAATTTAAGACCTTGAATAGGGAATCCCCAGCCACCGAGACTGGCAACTTTAAATCAACATGGAAAACAGCAGCATCACCAAGAAGCATTAAATAAACGCTGTATCTTTGGCCATCTTCACCCAACTCCAATGTCAAATCTTCGTTAAGATTTTCAACCAAAGAAACAAGTCGAATACTACGAAGATGCTCTGCAAGCCTGTCGCGAATAGCCAATGCTTCAGTCATTGAGGGCCCTTCGCAGATACGGTCGATGATACGTCGCTGAATCAGCGACAATCGACTCCCGACGCGAGTAGTCGTAAAGCTTCTCTTCAGTTTGCCCTCGTTTCGATTGAAACATCTCCTTGAGTCTTTTTGACGACAAACTCAATGATCCAGCAGAAAAAAAGCTTTCATCCAAAACTGCTTTCGGGAATGGGTGAAGAACCACATCCGCACCTATCAACCCCGCATCATGAACGCTCACAACCCCCACGGAGGAGGACATTTTCAGATCAGTGTGTGACAATTTGGAGAGTTGTTTAAGATGATCCTGCAAAAAAAGACTGCGCAAACTCTCGATGCCTACAATGGCGGAGCTGTAGTTTCCCAAACGCTGCTGGACTCGCTCAGCCTCATCCTTCTCCGACACTGCGCTTTTCCTATACTGAGCACTTAACATCGCGCTTGGCCGAGGCTTGTTGTTGTCCGGAACAGAGGCAAGACCACGCAAACATACTTGCTCCAATAATTCATCTTCAAAAGTTCTATCCACAGCCCAGACATAGAACTTATTCAACACATCATAAACCGATATCTTGCCAAACTTCAGGTTTGCTATCTCTTGAGCGTCCGTAGCAACTACCAAGTATCTGACAGTACGCTTAACAACATCATCATCTGACAAATAAGCAAAAAACCAGCGATCTGATTCTTTGAATGTAAAAATCAGAGCGTTGTCAAACTCATACAGAACCTCTACAGGCTCCATAGTTTTGAATTCAAGGTTTTGCCTGTGTTCAGGCTTAATCTTCCACATGATGTACGATTTCAAATCCCTCTGAACGAGATATACCGGAATAAGGCCACCACGTATGATGTCCTGGAGACCTTGACGGTGTTTCCAGGATCTTTCCGTGATATGCCTGTAAACGAGACTTCGCTACCTTCCTTCCAAGTCGGGGGCAGAGCTCACCATGATTGATGCAATCTTCAAGGCTCCCAAAAACAGACAACCCCATAGACTTGCAAACAGCGCTTTCACTTCCAGGACGTCTCAGCCCCCCGCGCTCATCCAAAGAATGAAAGCCCGAGTCATCATCGGAGACTGCTTCGCATAACAGGAAAACGTCGATGTCGGCGCACGATTTGGCTCCATCAAGCGGACACCCCAATGGGTATCCGTGAAAACTACCGTCAGTGTCTACTTCCATCTTTTAGGTCAGGGCGGAATACTTTTGTTCAACTTGGCGCCCCATCGATCTCCGGGGGCCTAGAGCACCATTGATTAGATGCATGTTAGCTCACTGTACCAATTTTTCATGGAACACCAATGGATGGGCTCAAAGTTGGCTACGAAACACGACAGGAGACGCAGACTGCCCGTTGGCGTAGTATCTGGGGCATGGCCAACGACCATTACAAGCCCCCCATGTCCCTTGCTGAGAGCGAAGAGCTCCTGAATGGCCGCAACCCGGACGCTGAGACTTTCGGGTTCTGGTACGGGCTGGGCAAGGGCCTGTTGAAAGTGTCGATCTGGGTTGCAGTCATTGCAGCCGTGTCCTACCTGTGCGTTGCCGTTCCGGCCATTGGATGGGCCCTCGCCGGCGGCGTCCTTGTGTACGCCATCGTCGAAATCTCCAAGGCCGGGAAAAAGTAGCTCACCGCCGCTGATCCTCGCGAGCGAGCGCAGCCACCCCGGCACCGCCTGCAGCAGGGTTCAACACTGCCTTTTCAGCCAAATTCCGTACGGCCTGTTCTGAAGTCATCTTGCGCGCCAGCACGTTCGCAGTTGCTGGGGCTGCCAGGGCACCGGCAATGACAACCGGATTGCCAGACGCGAGACCGCCGATCAAAGTGCTGGCCCAGGCGCCCAGACCGATCTGCCGAGCAGTCCCCGAAGGATTCGAGAACACCTGCGCCCCCTCGCGCCGGTTGGCGGCCATCCGCCCCATAGTCATCACCTTCTCTTCCAGCCCAGGGAACCCAGAATTGGAGAACAGCGCGCGCCGCGCTGGCAATGACATGGCCGCAAGGTTGGTCAGGAACGTCTCGCTGCTGAATGCGTCGCCCATCTCGTTCTGCGCGGAGTTCTTGGCCCGGCCCAGCCGCTGCAGAACTGCGGCGGCCACTTCGCGGCGGTTTTCCTCGGGCATGGACTTCATCAGCCGGTTGATCTGGGTGCCACCATCGGACAGACCACTGGTGGCGGCTTTGAAAACGCGTTCGGGAGCCTCCCGGTTCACGATGGTTTCCAGCTGATCCAGCCGCTGGATGCTGGCCTTGGTGTACTGATTGGCTCGGCTCCAGGCCTGCTGCGCCTGTGGGCCCGCCTGTTCTGCTGCCGTGCCCAGGTCATCGCTCAGGGCCGCGTAAAGAGCGCGCCACTTGCTGCGGGGGACGTCGGAGGTCAGGGAGTTCTCGGAAATCTCCTGGCCCACCAGCGTGCGCAGCTTCTGGATTGCTTGGTATGGCAGTTGGCCAGCAGTCGGGGCAACACCCGTCGAAGACATGCCGGGAGCGATGTTTGCCAGCGTGGCGCCTTCCACGTCCTTGAGCATGGCACGCTCGATATTTCCGATCTTGGCATTGCGGAAGAACTGGGACAGGTTCGGTGCACCGTCGATGCCTTCGTTCAGCGCCTTCAGCGCCTCCTGCGTGCGATTCACGCTCACCGGCGTGGTGGGCGGGATGAAGTTGTCCAGCTTGCCGTACAACTCCTTCTGCGTGGTCTTCACACTGTCCTTGAAGGCGTTCACGCCTTTCGTGATGGCCTCCCCTGCGCCCCAGCCGGTGGCATTGGGGGCCAGCTGCTGCGACAGGCTTTGCACAGAGTCCTCCAGCGCCTTGGCCTGAGCCTCGCCACGCCGGGCCATGATTCCAGACCCGCCGATCACGTTGGAAAGGCCAGTTTCTGCAGCCTGCAGCGTGCGCGACTGCGTGGCCTGGCCCATGGTGGGCACTGTGCCAGATGCCGCTTCAAAGGTGGCGATGTTGTCGGCAACCCGCTGGCGGCCTGCTTCACCTCCACGCAGGGCCCCGCGCACAGCGGTTTGCGTTGCGAAAGGAATCACCGAAGGCGCCAGAGAGCCAGCCACGTTGGCCACGAGCTGCGCGCCCTCGCCTCCGCCGCTCTCTCGGGTGACTGCAGCGGCACCCTGCCCTGCTGCGCCGCTGGCCACCTGCGTGAGGGGCGCGGCGGCCATGGTCTTGCCTACGGCCTGCGTCAAGGCTCCTGCAGCGTTCGAAAGTCCGGCGCCAGTGGCAATACCGCCAACTGCAGAGGCCCCGCCACGGTTGATGTCCTGCACCACGCGCTCCGAAGCGGTCTCTGCAACCGGCAGCCCAGCCTTGGTCAGCAGGTCGTTGGTGGAGTCGCCCAGCATCTTCAGCCGCGGACCATTGCCCTCGCCCATGACGGCATTCAGGCCCGCATTGATGGGCTTCGCCACCAGGTTGTCGGTGAGCGTTGCGGGGAGGTCTGTCAGGCCCTGAACCACGCCGCGCACTCCGATGCCGAAGCCGCGCGCCGCGCTATCGCTCAAAGAGCGCTGCTGGCCGCCAGAGGCCGGAGCAGCTTCAGGCGCTGCCGATTTGGTCGGCGCGGGCGAGCCAGGCGCGGGGCGCACGATCTCGTCCTTGTCCCAAGGGTTTCCCGTGGGCGCAGATACCGCAGGGGCCGCTACAGCGGCAGGTGATGGAGCCGGAGCGCCACCGCCTGCTGGCCGGACCATCTCGTCGTTGTCCCAAGGATTGGCCATTACGGTTTCCTCCGCACATCACCGGTGGGCGTCTTGTAGTACGAACCGGACGGGACCGACTGATACCCTGCCGCGTCAGTCACTGCAGGCAGGTACTTGATGTTCAGGCTCTCGATGGTGTCCATCGCTGCGCGCCGCTGCTCAACGGGGATCGTTGGATCTCCGATCTGACCGGCCATCTGCTTGTAGAGCAGCACGTCCTTGTCGGACTGCGGGCCGGACATCTTGGGCATCTTGGACACCAGGGCACCTTCCAGCGCCTTGAGCTGGGCCGAGGCTTTCGCGCCCTCTGTTGCCACGCCGAAAGTCTGAGCCGCCTTGTCCAGCGCCACGCCTGCATAGCTGCCCGTGGTCTTGTCCATCAGGGGCCGGGCCTCGTTCAGGATCGAGAAAATATCCTGCGTGTCCTTGCCCTGTTGCACGCCTTCCTTGTTCTGCTTCAGGTCGGCGGGGCCGCCTGGGATGGCCTCCATGTTCCCGCCTGCCGTGTAACGGTATCCGGGTGGCGCCTTGCCGTCCTGCAGCGCCTTCAGGCGCGCAGCCTCCGTAACACCCTGCGCAGCGATGCCGGCGCGAGTGTTGTTGCCCCGCTCGGTGATCAAGGTGCGGTCCAGCGCGTTGCTGTTTTGCGCATCCGCGATGGCTGCGCTGCTGCGAGCCTGCATCTGCGCGCGCATGTTGCCAGCGTTCTCGCGCATGGCCGCTGCATCAACGCCGGGTTGGGCCTGCTGCAAGGCCGCATCCGTCGCCTGGGCCTGGGCCAGCGCCTGGCGGTCTTGCGACTTGTCGCCCTCTCCGCCCCAGCGCGCATCATTGGTGATGCTTGAAGCAGCGGTTGCCAGATTCTCCAGCTGCTTGCGTGCTGCCCAGTCGTTGGTGCTGTTCCTGATGGTGGGTGCACGCATCTCGGTTTGTGGAGCGTTCGGCATCTGCGCCAGTGCGTCAGCTGCCTGTCGGCGCTGCATGCCTTGGGCGGCGTCTTCACTGCGGGTGCTGGGGTCTGCGGCGGGCAACGTGCCCATCGCGGCGACGGCAGGCGCAACAGGTGCCGGGGCTGGCGCCATCGATGCGGCACGCGACAGCGCTCCAGTCGGAGCTGGTGCTGCCGGAGGTGGCGCAGGAGCGACAGCCACTGGCGCAGGCGCTGAGGCGGCGGGAGCAGATGCGCCACCACCGGTCCAGCCAGGAGGGCCGCCGACAGGAATCTGGGCCAAGCGCTGCGCCCGCTCTTCATCCTGCACCGTACCGCCGTCTGCATACCGGCGCGGCTGAAAGCCCTGGGGCGCAGCCAACTTTGCTGCATTGCTGGCCGCATACGGGTTGGGGTCATACAGGGAGCTGCGCGGGTCGGAATAGGCTCCCAGGCGCTGGGTAGCCGACTGGAAACCTGCAGGCGCGGGGAGCGGTGCCAGCGCGGCCTGGGCCGCCGTACGCTCTGGGCTGTCTTGAATGGAACTGGCTGTAACCTGGGTGTTGCGAAGCGCGGTGCGTTCGGCCCAGCCCATGGGGGCCGCCGGCGCAGGAGCAGGCGACGCAGCAGACATGGCAGATGCTGCGGGCGCTGCAACAGGTGCAGGAGACGCGGCGGGCGCAGCGGGTGCCGGGGTACTCCAAGGAACGGAGCTGAAAGTCCCAGCGCCCGGTTGACCGTTGAACGACACATCGCCGCCGACATTGCCGCCGCTGTAGCTGTTGCCCACCCTGGTGACGTTGTTGTCGATCAGGCCGCCATCGGCAAACATCATGGGCGGCATCTGGGCCATTCGGTCGGCAGGGCGGTAGCCCATGCCTTCTTCGGCGTCGTCCCCTTCCTCGGCATCGTCTTCCTTGCCGCCGGGCATGGCCTCGGCCATTTCGTGTCCAGCGCCCTCGCCCGTTTCGTCATCAGGCTGACCGCCGTCTTCGCCGTTCACCGGCTTGTGCGTGGTGTCCTTGAGCAGTTTGAGCACTGCTGCGCCCACAGCCATAACCTGCTCGGGTGGGAATTCAAACTCGCCATTGCTGAGCTTCACCGGCACGGTGGCCAGCTTCTCCAAAGCGTTCGCGCCGATGGCCTTGGTGCTGTCGGCCGGCATGATGAAAGTGCCGGGCTGGGCCTCGGTTTCAATGGAATCGCTGGTGCCGGTGCCAGGGCCGCGCACCACGCCACCCCGGGCAAGGTACTGGGGCTGCTGCTTGTAGCCCATGGCCTCCACCTGGGGAATCATGGCCCGGAGGCGTTCGGCCGCCGATGGAGCAGCCGGGGCCGGAGCGGCTTGCTGGTAGCCCATCGCCTGCATCTTGGGGATCATGTCGCGCAGGCCTGCAACGCCACGGGCGCCAAACGGGACCACGCCGCCGTCAGCCATCTGCGGCTCAGGGGCTGGCATTTGCGCCAGGCGGCGCGCGGCATGGGACTGGAAGCCGTACATGGGGAGACCTTTCGAGATTCGCTCTCTTGAGTCTCCGCATGTGGCGGCTTTTGGTCGAACCCTACTGGGGGCGTCAGCGCTGCACGTAGCTGGTGTTCGTGTTGTTGCCCACCGAGGTGTTCACGTTCAGGTTGTTCAGCGCAGCCGATGCCTGCGTGGCCACCTGCTGGGCCGCAGCCACCGCCGCCTTCACCTTCTCGCTCACCATGGCCAGCTTCGCCTTGAGGTTGGAATCGGCCACGTTGAAGTCGATGCCCGCCTTCTTGAACACCGCATCCAATGGCACCTGAGCCACCTGGGCGTCGGTGGAATACAGGCGGGTCATGGCGTCCACCAGCGTGCGGTAGGCGTCAGCCTCGGCGCTGGTGACGGCCCGGTACACATCCGCATCGGCGGTCACACCAGCGCGCCAGCCGTCCACCTGGGCACGGTACAGGTCGCTCTTGGCACCCGCCTCGGCCTTGAAAAAGTCGCTCTGTGCACCGGTAATGGTCTTGTAAACGTCCGACTCCACCCCGGCCACGGCCCGGTAAATGTCGGTCTTGGCGCCCGTCACCGTGCGGAACAGGTCGGCGCGCGCAGAAGCAATGCGGGTCTGGCCGTCGATCTGGGCTGTGGCCAGCGTGGTGGCAATCTGCGGGGCCACGGCCAGCGCCTGCATGTAGTTGATGGCCGCCGACATGGCCGCGCCGCGCAGGCTGATGGCCTGCTGCACCGCCAGACGGGCATTGTCCAGCTCGTCCTGGTGCGCCTTGATGGCAATGTCGCGGGATTGCTGGCTCAGGGCATTGGTCAGGCCCTGGCGAATGGTGAGCACTCCATGCACCAGAGATCCGGGGGGCAACACGTAGCCGCGGCTGGCAAACGCCGTCATTGCCTCGTCCTCTGCGCGGGCAGCCTCGGCCGCCAGGCGTGCGCGGTCGCGCTCCCACAGTGCGTTTTCCACATCGGTATTGATGCTGGTGCCGCCCTCGCCCAGCGCGCGCTCCAGCCAGGCGGTGGCCTTCTCGAAATAGGTGCCGGCCGGGAACCACTCGGCCATGTAGTCGCTGAACGCCGCCTTGAGCATTTCCATGATCTCGGCGCGGTTCTCCCAGTACAGGTTTTGCAGCTGGGTCACATCCAGCTCGCCCAGGTCGGGCGGTGCATCCAGGCCAGGCGGCAGCGGAATGACCGGTGCGGGGCCCATGGTGGGCACGGCCG
Source organism: Acidovorax sp. 22279 (assembly GCF_052045435.1). Classification (NCBI taxonomy): domain Bacteria; kingdom Pseudomonadati; phylum Pseudomonadota; class Betaproteobacteria; order Burkholderiales; family Comamonadaceae; genus Acidovorax; species Acidovorax sp. 22279. The sequence goes on along the minus strand of NZ_JBQEOV010000010.1, from coordinate 62,564 downwards.
GCAGGTCCAGCGGGTCGATCTTGGCCGGCACCACGGGCGCCGTGCGCTTCTCGGGCGCCGATGGAAGATCAGGACGCGCCACGTTCTCCTTGAACGTGGTGATGGCTTCGCTGATGGCGTTGCTCAGGTCGGGCGAGCTGATGCTGTAGTCGCCATCGGCCAAGTCAATGGCCTCTTGGGTCTTGGCGTCAGCCAGCGCCGATTTGGTCTGCACGATGCCCCACAGGGCATTGATAAGGGCCTCAGCAAAGACAATCGAGTACAGCCCGTTGTCGTCTACATCCACAAGGTCGGTGGTTGCCATGGTCAGATTCTCCGTTTCAGTTCGTTGACGACAAACTCCATGCGCTCCAGCGTGAAGTCGGCCCCCTCTTGGTTGTAGATTTCCAGCTCCAGATAGTGGGCGCGCAGGCCCTTGCCGAAGTCGGCGCGCTGCGTGGCCATGAAAGCGTCGGCGCTGCGGGTCTGATACAGATAGGACTTGCCTTCGGGTGTGGTCACGCGCACCACCATCTGGCCTGTGCTCTTGACGCCCAGATAGGCGTAGCTGATGCCCTTGAGCGCCGGGCTGCCGAAATCCCGCTTGCCCAGGTTGATGGACGCACGGATGGGGGTTCCCGCGTCGTCATCGCCCACCAGCTCAAAGATCCCGGCCTCGGAGGCGCCATAGTTGCGCCCGCCGATGCGCGCGAAACTGTTGAACGGGAAGTTCTCGTAGGCGGCACTGCCGCTCTCGGGGTTCACAGACCACACCGACAGGTTTTTGCCGGGCTCGCCCAGGGCCACACCGCCGTACACCACCGCATCGATGGCTGCGCTGATGAACTGCTGCGCGTCGTAGCCCGCCACGGCCTGCGCCCCGGCTGTCAGCTGCTCGGTGAAGGTGCGCTGTGTCTCGATGGTGGCGCTGGCCACCAGGGGCGTGGGCAAGCTGGCGGTGATGACCAGGATGCCTGTCAGGTTGGCAGCCGTGTTGCCGGTGCTTACCAGCGCCACGTCCACCACGCGCTGTGCATTCCAGGTCACGCCCATGCGGCCAAGGGTGGCGAACTCCATGATCCAGCTTTGCGAGCCGCGCATGGAAGTAGCCACCCTGCCCCGGGCCTCATGGCGCACAGCTGGCGACACCGAGGCGTCGAAGCCTGCGGACACCTGGCCCACGGTGTAGATGCCGCGATGCGGGTAAGTGGCCAGGCCCTCGGCCCAGAGATCCACGCCACGGGCGAATCCGATCAGCTCTGCGCCGTAGTCGTTGCCGTCAGCGTTGGCGCCCAGCATCATTTCTGCCGCGCCGAAGGCGTAGGCGTAGTCCCCGCCGATGGCATCCAGGCGGAAGATGGGGGCGGCGCCCTCGCCGGTTTCGCCGGTGTAGCCATAGCCCACGGCGTCCAAGCCGCCCAGCTGGGCCAGGCCGTTGCCCTCGTCGCGGTCGGAGCCGTAGGCCCACAGCGTACCCAGGCCAGCAAGGCTCTCGCGCTGCTCACCCGTGGCGCCCAGGTACAGATCGGCCGCGCCAAACGCATAGCCGTAGTCGCCGCCCAGGGCCGAAAGCTGAAACGCCGCAGCGCCACTGCCAGTTGCATCCAGCGCTTCCAGCATCGGGTCGGTCAGCTCATCGTCGGCCGCGTAGATGGCCGCCGACAGGCGTGCAGCGCTACCTCCCAGGTAGGAAGGCGACTCGGCCACCAGCACGTCTTGGATGTAGTACCGCACACGCCCCGCGATCAGCGTGATCTTGCATTCATGACCCGGGCTGACGGGCGAGGAATTCACCAGGTACACAGTTTCGCCAGGAGCGGGAGGAACCCCGGCCGGTGGGCTGATGTGCACGTAGGCCAGCCCCTTTTCGATCTTGAACCCGTGGACGACGTGGCTTTGCGCCGTGTCGGCGGTGGGCGCGGAGATTGCCAGGCCGGCCACCACGCCATCGGTCACGCCAGCGCCCACCTTGAAGGTGGTCTGCAGCGGGTCGGTGAACGCACGCCCAGACCAGGCGGTGGCATCCCAGGCGGGAGGAACAGGCGTGCTCACCGCCGGCGGCGGGGCGGGCGGGTAGATGGTTTCCGTTGCGGTTTCGTACACCGTCACGACGCCTGCTGCCACCCGTTTCCAGTAGATCGTCTGCTGGGTGGGGAAAACGCGCCCATCAGCGAGCGTGACGTAGTTGATGATGTTCTGCGAGAAATCAGCCTGAGTGGCCGTCGCCACCTGCACCAGCTTGGTCTGCGGATACGTGCGTGCCACCTTGTAGGTGCGCACGATGGGCGCAGATGCCGGAGCTGGCGGCGGCGGCGCGGTGAAGCGCTGGATCTTCTCCAGGGTGTTTGCCATGTCAGCGTTCCTCAAATTCAGGGTGGGCCGGGTCCACGTCGTCCGGGTACAGCAGGCTGCCAACATCCCCGGTGTAGTGCAGCTCCGGGCTGCGCCACAGGACGTTGAGCAGCTGCGGGTCAAGGTTGGACGGGCCGGAGAAATCCACCACGCGGCGCATGGTGGTCACATCGCCGCTGGTCGCACACACGCTGGTCGGCACCTGCCAGCCCTCGTACAGCGCCACCAGCTCGGGCGGGACAGCAGCATTGGCACCTTCTGCGGGCTTTGAGGGAGCCGACATGCCCAGCATGAAGCGGGTGAGCACCGTGGCGTCGCTAACTGCAAACCCGTCACCCGACTCCAGGCCCTTGGCAGCCTTGTACTCGGCCAAGTTGTCCACCATGGGCATGCACTCAGCGGGCAGGCGCTGTCCGGTCCAGGTATCGCCGTAGTCGTTGGTCATCCACACCGTCACCGGATAGGCGTCGGGATAGGTGCCCCAGGTCTTTTCTGGGTAGGTCACAGCCGTGCTCACCGCGGCGACGGTGAAATTGCCGGGGCCCATGGAATACCGGTGTCCGGGCAGCTTCTGCGGGAAGAACAGCGGCCATTCCTGGGCATAGGTGCCTGGCGCGGTGTAGTCGCGGAAGGAGATGCAGGCCCACATGGAATCCATGGGCCAGTCCTTGCGCACAAAGTTCTCGCCGTTGGCGTCGGACACAAAAAAGCGCAGCGCGCGCTGCACCGCTTGGCGCCGCGTGTGCAGTGCCAGATCCTCGTCGGTCGGAGGAACGGCAGGACGACCGTAGGCGGCGATGGCCACGCGCCCACCACCCATTGGGGCCGCGATGAAGCCTGAATGCCACGACACCGGCTGAAACGGATAGTCGTAGGTCACATCGCTGCCCGTGCCAGGGTAGTCGTCGGTGAGCTCCACCGTGTCCTCTGGCATGTCCTCCACCAGAAACTCGGCGCGCTCCACCGTCCAGCTTTCCCCGAAATCACGGGTGCGCACCAGGTGCGGCGCGGAGCCGACAGGCAGCCGCAGCGGGTGCGCACTGTATTCCGCCACCCCCTCAATGCGCCCCACTTCCGTGCGCTCCTGCGGCACCAGAAGCGCCACCATGTGGCCCTTGCCCACCGCGTACAGCTTGGCCGGCCCTTGGTCGTTGTCCAGGAATCCAGCCGGTGATGCAGACAGGGTTTCGATACCCCACCAGGCGGTTTCGTAGCTGGGCGCGCCCGATGGACCGTTGGGATACAGCGGGTGTGCCGAATCGGGCAAGGTGGGCAGGTCCACCCGGCGTAACTTGCGCGTCGCTGTGTTGCCCACATACGCCACGTACTTGGAGCTGTAGCGCGAACTCTCCGAAGGCAGCAGGCCGAAGATGCAGAACACGTACCGGTCGGTTTCATCCTTCCAGCCACAGGCGCAAAAGGTGGGGTGCACGAACCCGAAGATGGTTTCGGCTACCAGCAAGGGCTCCACGTTGTCCAGCGCCACATTCGCGCCAGCCACGTTCAGCGGCGACTCGGCGGGCACGATGGCGCCCTCCAGGTTGTCGATGCTGCGCAGGCGCGGGAAGCTGGCGCCCTGTAGCAGGCCCGCGGTCGATACGTCGTAGCTCACGCACATATCGAGGAAATACCCGTCGCCCACATACACCCCGTTGTTCGCGGAGCGGATGGCGGGCGTGGTGGTTTCGATGGCCTCGTCAATGGCCGCGTCGCCGGGGTCCAGCCCGATGCGGCGCAGGATGTCCGACTCGGCGCCCGACTCCACCCACGGCCCGGACCAGAGCAGGTACGGGGGCGGCGGCGCGGCATTGTCGTCCTTGCGGATCAGCAGATCGCCGTTGCGCTTGTGGATGACCTGCGAGCCCTGGCGCGTCTTGCTGAAAGGCGCGGTTGGGGACTGGTCGAACTGGTTGGCCCTGACCAGGGCGCCCGTGGCGCCATTGGGGCGGTCAGGGAACTTCATGCCGATCAGCCGCCCAGCAGCGACACCACGTAGCTGGTCAGTCCTTGGGGAGCGCCGCTGACCAGGGCAACGCTCGACAGGTTCATGTTGGCGTCGATCACGCCCACAGTGCCCTGCACGCGCGGCGCAGAAGTGGATGCAGCGCCCGTGTCTGCGGACAGCACCAGGCGGTAGAACGTCGCGGTGCCGCTGGCCACGTTGGTGCCGGACCAGGTTTCACCGGCGGGCTTGATGAGCGTGCCGGGCGCCGTGGTTTCGTCGAAGCTCACGCCGCTGCCGCCATTTTTGATGGTGCAAAGCAGCGTGGCGGCGCCAATGCTGTCATTGGCGTGGGCTGGGACGATGCCTGCGTACAGGCGGAACTCCGCGCCGTCCATGGTTTCCTTGAAACCTCCGGCGTTGAGCAGGGCGGCCTTGAGGCCGGTGGATGCGATGACTGGTGCGACCATGGTGGTGTGCTCCTTATGCCGACACGATGGACAGCGAGGCGGTGACGCGCAGCACGTCGTCCACCTGCACGTTCTTGGCGGTGGCGAAGCGCGCGGCCGACAGCAGCGTGCCGGTCACAGCGCCCTTGGCCTGGCCCGACGCCATGAAGGCGCCATACACCGTCTTGGCCGATGTGAAGGTGAATTCCGCGCGGTTGGCCGTGTTGTCGACGGAACCAGCCACGACGGCGCCCTCGTTGAACTCCACGCGGGTGCTGGGCGCGTAGGCCGTGCACTCGGTGGCTGCAGCGGGGAAGCCGGCGGCGGTGTCGGCATCGACAGGCGTGTAATTGCCCTCGAACAGGCCGATGTACCAGGTGGGAACCTGCGTCACGCCCTTGATGGTCACGCCCACGACGTGGTTGCGGCCCTGCTCGGGCATGAGGTTGTGGGTCACCTCGCGCTCGATGACCTGGCCCTTGCGGACCAGCTCCAGGGTGTAGGTCACACCAGAGGCCGCCAGTGCGGCCATTTCCTGCTTCGTTGTAGCGGTCATAGCACCACTCCTTTCCTGACGATCTCTGCGTCGAAATAGCTGCTCGCCGCAGCGGTTGTTTGCATGGGGTCACGCACTGCGGTCAGGATGTGGGTCAGCCCCTCCTGCTCGCGGTACAGGGTTGCGCCCGCAGCACCACCGGCCAGGGCCAGCTGCTTTTCTTGGGCATTGCGCACGGAGCCATCGGCGCCGCCGAAAACCAGGCCGCGCGTGGAAATCCAGAACACCGTGTTGCTGTCGGTGGGGCCAGATCCACCCGAATGCGGCACGGCGCCGTAGGGCAGCTTCTCGATCAGGCTGGCCGCTGCCAGGTCGCCGTCCAGCCAATAGGTCTTGTCGGCCACCACGAACAAGCCACCGCCGCAGGGCTCCACCACCGTGACGGGCGCCGCAAACGGGATGTAGTTCTTGCTTGGCCGAAACAGGCCATTGGCGAAGGGCTCGCTGTAGCAAAGCAGGTTGCCCACGGCGACCAGCAAGCGGCCGTTTGAGTGGCGCACGATGGACCCGGCGGGCATGGGCTCCAGCAGCAGGGTTTGGCAGCGCGCGCCCAGCTCGGGCGGGGCAACAATCTCCGCAACACCGGCAGACACCTGCAGGTCCACGCGGCCGAAAACCTCGCCATTGGCGCTGGTCATGTACGCGCGCAGCGTAGTTCCAGAGGCAGCCGGTGGAATGGAGCTGATGCGGATGCCGCCACCAGCAGGAAGGTCGATCACCTGCGGCACCGTGGCCGCCGACTCACCAGCCACGCCCATCTGCGTAAAGCAAAATTGATAGCGTCCAGCGCTCAATGCGCCTTGGATTGCGCTCAATACAGGCGTGATGTTCAGGCGGTGCGTGAAGTCAATCCGCACGCCATCGCGCACCATGCCAATGTGGCCGGAGCCGGTGTAGTAGTAGGTGCCGCCCGCCTCGCAGTACGACATGGGCTGGCCTGGGGCCAGGTCGTCGCGCACCAGTTTGGCCACCACACCAGGGCCGCTCTCGCGCAGCTGGTACAGGCCTGAGCCTGCAGCGTAGAACCCCGTGTTCCCGTCGCCCCACAGCGAATGGCATCCGTCCTGCACAATGGCCTGGGTGAAGCCTGGGCGGCGGCGCACCTTACCCTCGTCGGTCAGGTCCACATTCGTGGCGCTGCGCAGCAGGTCGATGCTGCCGCGCTGCACGGGCTGGCGCAGGTCGTGGTCGTCGCGGCGGTTGTTGACGCCCAGCGGGAATGGACCGATGGTGGGAAGCTTGCTGGCCATCAAGCCACCTCCCGCGTGTTGCGATGCCGCGTCCAGAAGATGGGCGTGCCGGTGGCGTTGACGGTGGCGTTCTTGAGCGAATGCGGGCCCAGCAGCTTGAACGACAAAGCCACATCCACACCCGGTGGCATGGCTGCATTGCCCGACAGCATGACCACCCCATCCAGCTCCACCACTTGCACGCCATTGCTCATGGCCAGGCGCAGGGTGCGAGTGACGCCCTCCACAGGGGCTGCGACCACCACATCCGTGGAGTCGAAACCGTCGTAGTTGGGCAGCTTGTCGGTGAAGCTCTGGAAGCGTGGGGGGTTGTAGAAACCGCTGGTGTAGGAGTAGTAGTAGCCACCCACCACCGTGCCCGCTCCAGCTCCATCCGTGATGGCCATCTTGGCGCCAAATTCGGTGTTCGAGGAAGCAGCACCTGCGTCGCCCACAAACTCGAAAATGGCCTCGAAGGTGGGGAAGTCGCCCCCAATGGGCGCCGTGTAATCGACATAGACCACCGTGTAGCCGCCCGACAGAGAGGCCTTGCCACTGGCTACGGCAGTCGCGGCCGCCGGGTATACATCGGTGTCCTGATACCACGCACCCACGCCAATGTCCGGTGCGCGGCCGTGCACGCTACCGGAACCATTGAAGGCGTCGAGGAAGATGGTTGCCATGGGGCCGATGATTCCGGGGTCAGGCGTTTAGCGCGAACCCTACTGGGGGTCACCAGTTGACGCGCACGACAGGTGGCCGTTTGTCCCTGCGCTTGCGCTGCACGTTAGCGTCTGGGCGCTCTCCGAAGGCCTGTACGAACAGGGCGTACGACTCGGCTGCTTTCTTGGGATCGAAGGTGTCCGCGTCCTGCTTCATGTACGCGCGATGTAGCACCCAGTCCATCAGGCGCTCGTGAAATCGCTCGGGGATTTCAGGCTTTGCGGTATCCAGGTCAGCGCTCAGAGGCTTGAGGGCGCCACGGCAGACAGTCATCGCGATGGAGCCAGCAGCGGTTGGAGTCGGCACAAGCCGAACCTTGGCCGGCTGCACACCGCTGGCCTGCTCGAAAATGAATGCGCGCGGCTGGCCGCTGCGGCTTTCCCATCCTGGGCAATCCTGGTCCAGCTCTTCCACGCTGGTCTCATCCAGGCGCCGGCCGTTGAAGGTCAGGCGCCTGATTTCGAAGACACTGGGGTGCAGTGAGTACGTGGGTTCACCAGCTTGTGTGGCGATTGTGCAAGCCGCAGCAGTTGCGCGGTCCTCGATCAGCTTGGCGCGCTCGCACGCCTCCTGCACCGCCTCATTGAGGTAGCGGACGATGTTCTCCGAGGACCAGAACGGCGGCTCGACATGATCGGCCACCGTGCTCCGGAACTCGTCGATGAAGTCCGCGACCTTCACGGGTCAGTCCTTGGCGGAGACTTCGGCCCAGATGGCATCCGCTTCTTCGCGCGCCACCTTGAAACCAGTGCGGCCGCTCAGCTTGCGCAGGTCCGGCTTACCGTCGTTGGTGAATTCGTCTTCGGCGCCGCTGTCCAGCATGGCGCTCATGGCGTCGGCAATGACCTGTTTGCGGTCGAAACCAGTACCTGCAGGTGCTTTTTCATCGGTCACAGATGCAGGAACGGCCCCGCGCGAAATCGCTTCGCGGTGGAACATCTGATCGATCTCATCGCCCTCGGGCGAGATCACGCAGGTGTGGCCGGTGGTCAGAGCCACATACAGCGGCTCATCAGTGGGGGAACGGAATTTCATGATGGTGTCCTTCAAAAAACCCGGCGGGGATCAATCCGCCGGGTGCAAAAGGCCATTGCTGGCCTGACCACTGAGAAACAATGGATCAGCCTTGGCTGAAGGCTGCGCGGCCTTCCACGAAGTAGCTGATGGTGATGCGCGCTGCGCCAGCTGTAGCACCTGTGCCGGTTTGCGCGATCAGCGCTTTGAGCGCCTCGGCGACCGTGTGCTTGTAGCCGGTGAGGGTCAGTGCAGTACGGCCGGCGGTTTTGAGGTCAATGGCCGAAGAGGTGTACCGGTCATCGTCCGCCGCATCGCCAAGCTTCAGCGTCGCTGTGGTGGCGCTGTTCCAAGCGGTTTTGACCACCACATCGCCACCGAAAAGGATGGCATTTGCAGGCAGGTCAAAAGCCGCTTCGGCAGTACCGTAGGCGGTGGGGTCAGCGTAGCTGATATCCAGATGCGCCACGATGAGTTCTTGGCGCGACGAGTTTTTCTTGATTGCCACGATGGGCTCCTTTCAACATCAAGGGGAGTTTGAAAGGACAGAGCCCGCAGGCCCCGTCCTCCGGGGCCTGCATTACTGCAGGTAGGTATCGACCGTCAGCAGGCCGAAGTCTTCGACCGACTGGTCGTAGATCGAATAGAACTGCGGCTTGAGGAAGCCGAGCATCTTGTCGATGTTGATGCCCTGTTGGCTGCCGTACTGGAACGTCTTCTCGTCCCATTCGGGTGCGCCCAGGTCGGCCATGCCAAGCGCTTGAGCGCCAGCCAGGATCGAACGCGTGCCGTTTACCAGACCACCGGAACCCCACTTCGAGCCCGAGGCGGCGCCCTTGGTGTTGTAGACCAGGTTGTGTTCGTGAATCACGGCGCCGTCCACAGTTACGGTTGCGCCGGTGAACCATGGCGAATCGGTCCCGCCCTTGGTAGCCACGGCGACGACAGCGCGCTGGTAGTCGGGATCCTTCTTCAGGGCCGCCAGCGTGCCGGGCTGCACGAAGAACACGTAGTACGCCTTGCCGCCGGACATCAGCGGCTTGATGTAATGCTCCTTCGCATAGGCGATCAGGTCCACGATCATCGTGTACTTGGGCACGTAGGCGGTCGTGATGCTGCCCGTGTTGGACGTCTGCAGGCTGGTGCCGTCGAACATCAGAGCGCGCTTGGCAGATGGGACCGTCAGGTCGGCTGCGAACGCGAGGTTCGGGAACGGCGAGTTCACGCGGGGAGCGCCGTTGTTCTTGAACGCGTAGCTGATCCCCGACATGGTCAGGAACGCCAGCTGATCGCAGCGGTTGGCCAGCCAGAAGGCCAGGCGGTCGCGGCCCATTTCGCGGAACTTGATGACCGTCTTCTGTTCGGCCAACTTGCCCTTGTTGCGCACCGAGTGGGTCAGCAGATCGATGCCAATTTCTTGGCTGTACGACTGCATCGCTTCTTCATTGCCTTCGCGCTCGTTGTCACCGATCACGCCATCTTCGACCAGGTCGGCGACGAGGTGCATGATGACCCGCTCGCCCTTTTCGGTCTTGGTCAGATCCGTGATGCGCTGGATGACGCTGTTGTCATCCGTGCCGATGAAGTTCTTGATGAACATCTGATCGCGTGCGGCCTTCCAGGTGTCCCGCTGCCAGACGATCTTTTGCTTGGGCGTCAACGCCGCAAAGTTGGTAAGCATTGTCATGCTCCTTGAATTGGTTACGGACTGAGGCGTGCGCTGCCAATGCGAGAGACATGACTTGGTGGCGGTCAAGGGCGCCGGGTGGTTTAACGTCCTCCCGTGACGAGATCACCCTGATTTCAAGACCAGCAGGCCGGGCGAAACCTGCTGGTCGTTGTGGCTGGATCAGTCCCCGCGCAGACGCTTTTTCTCGGCTTCAGGAAGCGCGTCGTACTGCTCTTCGGTGAGCGATTCGACATCGATCCTGGCCGCCGTTGCGCGGTTTCCGATACCAGCCTGCACCGGGGGTGGCTGCAGCAGAGAATCTGCAGCGCCACGCGCCAGTGCTTGTTCGGTTCTAGTGTCTTTCCGCTCCGGTGTATCTGTCGATTCCCTACTGGGGGTATCGCCTTCGGGAGCGAACTTCGGAGCGATCTTGTTCACGGCTTCCTGCAACGCTAAATGGGGTGGCATGCCCTTCTTGATGCGCTGGTCACGGGCTGCCACGATCAGATCCAGGGCTTCCTCGCCTTCTGGCTTGTTGAGCCATGGGTAGGCGGCCACTGCGGTCTGAACTGCAGCCTTCAGCAGGGTCTGCGTCTCGCGCGCGGTGAACTCGGTCGCGGCGACTTCACGGGCCCGGGAGGTCGCCTCGGTCACGAGGTGGGCATTGATCTCACGGCGGATGGACGCTGCCTTCTTGCCGTCTCCCGAATACAGCGCTTCCGCGTATTCCTGCTCTTTGGCGTCCACATCGAAACCACCGGCCCCTGCATCGGGCTGGGCTGCAGGTTTCGCGGGCGCAGCAGTTGCGGTGGAACTATCGGCTCCAGCACCGGCCTTCTTCAGGCGCTCGATTTCAGCCTGTGCCTCTTCCAGCTTGCGCAGCGCCTCCTTGCGCCCTTCGTTCACTTCGTCGAAACGCGCCTTGGGGATGCCAGCCTGGCGGCGGCCATCACCGGCGTCAGCGCCATCTGCATCGCCAGCTGCGCTTGCGGCACCTGCAGCCGAGGCATCAGCGCCTGCGTCTTCCGCATCGGCCGCCGGCGTGAATGTGTCGCCTCGATCTTCCTGGCCATCGCCTGCGTCGGCATCGCCGGTGTTGGTCACCTGAATGACCTCGCCGCCCAGATCGGAGCCGTCGTCCTCGGCTGGCTTCATGAAACCGCTGTAAGGCTGCAGGCGGCGCTTGAGTTCTCGGATGTTCATGGTGTTGCTCTCCAGTGGTTAATCAATCGGTGAGGGTCAGTCGCGGCTCTGCTCGCGGGCGATGGCGTGCACAACGCCGTGGAAAACATAGGCCGCCGCACGCTGGCTTGCGGTCAGCACCGCGACGGATGTCCCGTGGTGGGCCGTTGGGTGCAAATCAGGGTTGTTCAGGAACGCCGCCACCTTGGCGCAGGTGTGGTCCTTGTCCTTCTTGGGCAGACGCTCCCAAGGCGGGGTGGTGTAGTCGCCATAGGCGGAGTTGTGGGCTGCGACGGACTCATGGGCCACGCGTGCGATGGCTTTCACCAGGGCGTCCTGGGCGTAGTTGGCGTACTTGTCTGCGTCCTTTTGTTCCTCGGCCGTGTGCTCCTTCAATTCGCAGGCAGCGCACTGGTGCACGCCGCCCGGTCCCATTTCGCCGCAAATGTCGGCCTCGCCGTGGCCCGTCGTTCTTCGTGATCCGCAATAGGTGGTCATGGTCTTCCTTCAGTGGTGGTCAATTCGAGGGTGTCAATGCCCTTACCGCACCCGTTGTCCAACGCCATGGCGACCTCAACGGCGCGCACTGCGGAGTGACCGAGGTACATGGCAGCAAGGGCGTAGTCCCGGCCCGATCCGATGGCATCGAACTTGTCCTCGTGGAATTCGTGGAACGGTGTATGCGCGTAACCAGACGCCCTGCCGTCCAGACTGATGTGCAGACACCCCACAGCGTCGTCAGATGCCTGGAATGCTGGGTACTTGACAGGGTCGCAGCCAGCGCGAAACCACTCCAGCAGTGCGAAAGCGCGGCTTCCGTCACCAGCGAATCCGACAAGCCCACTGGGAACGCGATAGATCTTTGTGACGGTGCGCAGATAGCCGCAGTTGGACGCTGCCTTGTCGGCAGCCAGCGTCTTTCCGTCCCAGGCGATGATGGTCATTGGCCGATCCCAGGTTGCATGCCATCGGCTTCGGGCGTTTCAATGCCATCCATGAGCCCTTGCGCAGGGCTGGCGGGCGTCATGGGGTCGGTGTTCTTTGGCATGTCCATGCCAACGGCCTCGGCGGCAGCGCCAGCAGGTGGCGCCTCTACGTACGGCGCGGCGTCTTGGTCCTCGAAACCGATGGTCCCGAGCATCTGATCGGCAACACCAGCGATTTGTGCATTGCCCGCCACCACCTGGGCGCCTTGCATCGTGCTGTACAGGGTCTCGCCACGCTTTGCGATGGTTTCGGTGTGCACCAGCTCCGTCTCGGCCTTGACCTTCTCGGCCTGGGCTGCCTTGAGCGCTGCGTCTGCCTCCGCCTTCGGGTCTGGCGCTGGCGCGGCCTGGCTCTGCATGTTCCCCAGGATCTCGTGCTTGTCCGTGAGGCCAGAGTAGCGGATCACTGTGGCATCTGGGATCGCGATACCCGCCTTGCGCATCTCCAGCGCCTGCTGGAACTGGCTGTTCTCGAAGGTGACCTGCATCGGCTGCTCGGAGATCACCACGTCGTACTCACCCACGGTCACATCGTTGATGTAGTTGCCGGTCTCGGGGTCGAACTTGTTGATCTCCAGCGTCTCCTGCTTCGGCTTGCCCGTCATTGGGTCCGTTTCGGTGATGCGGAAGATGCGGTAGCTGTCGTAGTACCGCTGGATCAGCTTCAGGATGCGCTGGGCCAGCAGCTTGCGCGTGTATGCCAGGTTGTCGAGAGGCGTGGCGAGCTGCTGCTGACTGGCGAACTGCTTGGATTGGATGGCGACGCCCGCCTCATCGTTGCCGCCGATGCCGCGCATGGCCTCAGGCACCGTCACATCCTTTAGGGCCTGTGTGGCGCGGTCGATCAGCCGATCCACGCCGGTCGGCACCGAGTTGGGTTCTATCTTTGCAGGCTTGGTCGCGCCCTTTTTGAACTCCAGCACCAGGCCGGTCTGGGCGCCGACAGTCTCCAAATCCTCCGTGTCCATATTGGTCAGGGACTCTTCCTCCACCACCCAGCCGCTGTTCGCACTGGTGTTGATGATGTGGACGAACTGGCTGACCGCCTTGTTCAATGCCTCTTGTGGACCGATGGCGTTGTCCACCATGCCGCGCGTCTTTCCGCGACGGAAGTAGGCGAAGTACGGCACCACGGTGAAGTGCTCGTACGGGCTGAATTCATCGTGGATGGTGCGGCTGTAGGTCGAAACGATCCACTTCACGCGGCGGCGCATGCGGCGGGCCTTCACAGCGCCCTTGGCGATGGCGTCTTGAATCGAATCAGCCGCCATGTTTGCCATCACATGGACATCGCCGGTTTGCGGGAACACCAGGCAGTCGGTCATTTCATAGACGAACTTCTGGCGGTCGATGATCCGGTAGCGGTTGATGCCGTCGCACTCAGCGCCGTAGGCGTCGTACAGGGCTGTATTGACGGTGCCAAAGCGGTTGCGCGGCACTTCCTCGTCCATGTCGCCGAAATCCTGGCCGTGGTCGTTCGAAGCCTCCGCCTTGACCCGGGCGTCCTTACCGTAGATCTGCTCGATCTCGTCCAGAGTGAGCCATCGGGTGATGATCACGTCGCCCCACTTGTCAGGGTCGTAGCTCTTGGCGTCCGGGTCCGGGATCACGTCGCGCGGGTCCAAGTCGAAGATCGTCACTTCGCCAAACATGTTGCGGTCGAAGCCAATGCGCACGTCGTAGTAGCCGCGCTGCTCAATCAGCCCGTCGCTGAACACCTTGGTTTCCAGCCAGTGCAGGTTGGTCGAATCAGCAATCTGCATTGCCACCTTCTGCAGCACCGTCGCCGTGTCCAGATCGCTCTTGCCGCCGCGAGGCTTGAACGCGATGTCCATCCGGTTCTGGATCTGGTATCCCACGGCGCTGTTCACGCTGGGCATAACCTCGTTGAACTCGTAATAGGGACGCTTCTGGTCATCCAGAATGGCCTTGTCGGCTGCGATCCATTGCTCACCTCCACCCAGGTACATGCCCTCGCAACGGGCGGCCTGCTCGGTGTATTCGATGTGCCCACGGTCCTTGCCGTAGCAGTAGCGCTGCCAGTTCTCGCGCGCGGACTGGTCGGCTGGGGTCGATGCTGTTGCCATGGTGTTCAAGCGGCCTGGGCCGATCCCTGTGATTTGTTCTTGATGCCGAGGCGGTCGCGCCAGCTGCGTGGGCGCTCGCCCTTGGCGTAGATCTCGCGATAGCCCTGGGCGAACTGCCGCAGAGCATCGGCCGGGTTGCTGGCCGCGTCGTGGCGCGGGTGGTCCGCCCACACGCCCAGCCGCTTGTTCCACTCCTTGCGGTAGGACTGCAGGCCAGCCAGGCCGGACGCGCAGCCTTCTTCATCGAACCAGCAGTTGCCGAAGATGTTTCGCACCATCTGAATGCCGGTGGTAACCGACTCGATGCGGGGCACGATCTCAATGTTTTTCAGACCCAGGTCGCCCAGCAGCTCGGCATAGGTCTTGGTCGTGGATGCCTGAATGCGGCGCGCGTTGCCGTCGTGCGGCAGGTAGTGGCGGCCCCAAACCCAGCCAGTTTTCTGCATCTCGGCGACGTAGTGCGCGGGAGCCTCGCCGCTGTTGCCGTACGACTTGATCCAGCAGTGACGCAGGCCCACTTTCTGGTGGAACCAGATGAAGTTCTCGTCGTTGAGGCCGATGTCCCAGAACGTGTCCACCGGCACGCCGGACATGTATGGCACCCGGGTAATCCGGCCATCCTTGCGGGCGGCGGCGAGCTGGACGGCGTAGTAGGTGCCCTCCGTGGATACCTGAAAGGCTTCCTCCGGCGTGCTGGGGTACTCCTGCCACATCAGTTCAGGGTCGCCGCCAAAGTCGTTGTCGCGCGTGGCCACATACCAGGCGCGCTGCTCGGCTTCAATCTGCTGGCCGATCAGCGCCTCCACCTTCTCGAAATACTCGCGGTCTTTCTGAGTCATCAACACCGTCTGAGGGTTGATGCGGTATTCAGGAGCCTCCCACCATGGGAAGAAGTGGAATCGGTAGTCGCGCTCTGAAAGATCCTTGCCCTGCTCTGCGCAAGCCATGGCCTTTTGAGTCATGCGGAAGAACTCGCCTTCGCGGCCCTCGGCGGTGGACTCGATGATGGTGATGCCGCTCAGAGGAACGGCAGGCAGAGAGCCGGTGACGACCTCGCGCGCCTTGTCGGGGAACTTGGCGCAGATCTTTCCGAACTCCGAGACGTGCAAGCGGTGGATCGTGCCGGAGCGCATGGACGTTGCCACGCGGATGCTGCTGTTGTTGTGCCCAAAGAGCAGCTCGCTGGCGCTGTCCCGTGCCAGCGGCATGACCGCCTTCAGTTCTGGCGGCAGGTGGTCGTATGCCAGCTTGACCTTGTCGCGGAATATGGCCTCGGCCGCCTCGCGGTCCTGCGCAATGATCCCGCAGCGCTGGTTTTCGTTGAACAGAGCGTGATCCAGCCACAAGATTGCGACCAGTGTTGTGAACCCAAGCTGGCGCGCTTTCAAGATCACGTTCCGGTGCCACAGCTTGCTGATAAGCCGCCGCTGCGCCCGATTCGGCTTGAACGGCACAACAGTGCCCTCGCCGTCGTCTGTCTTCACCATGATCTTGTAGAGGTGCCCAGAGCACAGGCGCCACATGGGGTCAGCCAGGCAGCGCAGCAACTCTTCTTCGCTGGTGGGCACGAAGTCGAGGGGGATCTTCATTTGCCCGCCTCTTTCCCATCGCGGACAACGGGCAGGGCGCTGCCCTTCATCGCCGCCAGCATCGCCAAGATTGGGTTGGATTTCTGGTCGTTGTCCTTCTCGTACAACCCCAGGATCTTTGAAGCCTGGTCGAGCGCTGCGTTCTTGTTGGCGATCTTGTACTTCTTAACGTGGCCGATCAGCACGCGGTCATCGCCATGGCCTTCCCACTCTTCCAGGACATCCAGGCCCACGATGCACGCTGCGGTGTCGTCATCCAGCTCGGTGACGTCCTTCGGGCGGCCGTCCGCGTGGAACATCTTGCGAGGATCGAAGAAGGCGATGCGGGCAATCTCGCGCTGCACGCGGGCCTGCGTCAGCTCCATCGCGGCCAGGCGCTCGTCCTGGCGCGCGGCGATTTCCGACTGCTTTACTTCCAGCAAGGAAGCGATTTGTGGTTTTTTGAGGTTCTCCGCCCCGATCTTGTAGGCGGTCTTCGGGCTGTAACCCGCAGCCAGAGCGGCTTGCGTGGCATTTCCTGAAATCAGGTATTCCGCTACAAACTTCGCCTGTTTTGGCAGCAAACCATCGACGCGCGCGGTAGCTGCAACACCCTTTTCAGATGCTGCGGAAGTCTTTTTGGTGGAACGGGCAGTTTTCTCTACCTTTTTGGGCGCCATGCCACGGATGATTCCGGGCAAGGTTCTCGCGGTCGAACCCTACTGGGGGTGTTCAATCCGGAAGGTCGTTCCCATACCGGCTGGCCACCAGCGCCCGCATAGCCGCGATCAATGGCGTCCGCCCTTCCTGCCAGGCGCCCTTGGTGGATTCACTCACGACGACAGCGCACCAGACCCAGCCCTTGCCGGGCATAGGAGCAACGTGGATGCGTTCTTTCTCAATGAGAGGACCGCCAGCCTCCCAGGAGGATGAGTAGGCGGCGCCCGGTGGTTTGCTGATGGCCTTGGCCACCCAGGTGTCGAGGGCAGCGCCGGAAAGGTCCGAAGTCTTCATGGCCGGATTGTCGGGCCTTTGCCATTTCCTGCCATGGGCGCGCTTCCGCACATATTGCGGGTTGACGCCGTACTTCTCGGCTATCTCTTGCACTGTCATGGATGTGGTGGTGTAGGCCGTCCGTATCTCTTCCAGGTGCGGATGAGCGGCCGACCCCACTTTCTTTATGCCCAAAGCTCGTCGCTCTGCCTGAACCGAGCCAAGCGAACGGCCCAGCAACTTGCACGCCTGCGAATCAGAGTGGGTGGCCAACATTTCCCGCTCTTCCTGAGTCCAGCGTCTCTGGAACTGGAATGCAGCAATTCCCCTTGCGATCCTCGCCTTCGCAACCGTGTTTGGCAGCATCCCCCAGCGCTCCGCAAGGTGACTATCGGGAATGGTCCCCAGCAAGGACACCTGTTCAGGTGTCCATTCATAGTTTTCCGGTCTTCTCACTGGCCAGCCTCGAGCAAGTCAAACTGAGCATCGTTCTTTGGCTTCTTGAGAGCTGCAATCTCTCGGCGCAATTGGCGCACCTCGTCCGCAAGTTCGGCAGTCCTGATCAGCGCTTTGTTGCTGCCCTCGATGTCTTCAAAGGTACGCGCGAACCCAGTGAACAACAGGCCGTGACGACGAGCCTCAGGTGGAGTAAGCACCAGGTACTCGTCGCCGATTTCGAACTTCACGCGGCCATCGGGGAGCGCTGTGAGACTCTGGGCCCTCTCTGGCGGGTACAGAGGCACCACCTTGATGAGGCCCTTGCCGACTTTGAACACCTTTCCTGCCGTCTCCAGGCGCTTGATGTGGTCATCAATTACCTCGTAGGACAAACCGGTTGCATCGCGCAACACCTGACGACTGATGTCGCGCTCATCGTTCGTGAGCCCAACTATGGTTTCCCAGATGATCTGACCTGTGGTGGCTTTTTCTTCGTTTGCGCTCATGTGGTCATGCCTCCCTGTTCAATTTGCGGTGTCCTGCAGGTATGGGTACTTCTTTGGCCAGATGCCCATGGCGTGAATCCGGCGCTGGGTGTCGGCCACCCATGCGGGCTCGATCAGGCGGCGGGCTTCCTTGCCGAACAGAGCGCCCTGGTCGAAGAGGCTGTGGCATCCGCGCTGGCCCGGACGGTCAGCGCACAGAGGGAAGGTCTGCAGGTCGCAGGCCTTCGTGCCGATGCCTTTCCCTGTGTTGGCGTGCGCGGCCTGGCTGTGGCCCCAGATGCCGCAGTGCTTGCAGGGGAGCTGGGCCACCAGCCGCAGATATGCCTGGCTACGGATGGGCAAGTCCTTCGGCGCAGTGGNCCACCACCGGCTGCGGCGCGCGGAATGCGCCGGGCGTGACCGTGGGCATGGCGCGCACGCGGTCTGGGTCGCGCTGCTCGCGGCGGGGTGCGCGGGGGCGGAAGCCGGTGCGCTTCATTCCTGCGCTCCCCGTGGCGCGAATTCAATTGTTGCGCTCCAGCAGTCAGCTGGCTGCTTGTGTTCCAGCTTGGCCACGCGGTATCGGGTGGTTTCAGATGGGCCGTTGGCGAGGATTAGGTAGTCCCCTTGCTCAACTCCCACGCCATGACCAATCACCGATGCGCTCAGTCCATCAAGTCCCATCCTGATGAACGTGATGTTGCGACCCCAACCTAGGCTGGTGAAGTCGTGATCAATGGGGGCGCGCTTCATTCGTTGAACCCCTGCAGGATGGTTTCGATCATCGTTATGCGGTCCACCGGCGAAAGGTGGCGCCACAGCGTCTTGCCCGCGTGCTCGGTGCGCAGGAACTCCACGGCGTCGTGATGGAACTGCTCCATGGCGCCCTGCTCCAGCTTGGCGTAGCTGGTGGAGTTGGGCACTGGGAACACACCGCCCTTGGGGCCGGGATACCACTCGCAATGCCCTGCCCCGACCTTGAGCCAGTCGCGGAAGCCTGCGAAGTTCTCGAAGCGGTCCTGGCTCTCGAACACCGCTTGCTCCATGGCCATGTGCTTGCGGTGATACCAGCCCAGCCGGGCTTGGTGAGTCTTGAGCTCCACCATCTCGCCCGGCTCCAGGCGCAGGATGTTGTTCCAGAGGCGACGCCACTGCTTCTTGCCGCGCTCGCCCAGGCCGTCCACGATGCCAAAGATGACGCGACGGGCCACGGCCTTGTCGGCCTCGGTGATCTGCACGGGCTCCTGGCGCACCAGGGTGATTTCAGCCATGGGACACCTCCACCCGCACGAAACCTCCCACCTCATCGGACTTGATCGGCGTCAGCTGCCAGTGCTTGTCATCCACGCCCAGCACATCGGCCAAGCCATCCAAGCCGGATTTCATGCGAGCGATGCAGTTGTCCAGGTCGTGCGCGCGGCGGTCTGGTGGAACGAATGTGATGGTCAGGTGCAGGCGCTCGGCTTCGATGCGCTTGGCGCCCTGCTCCTTCGCCGTCCATGCGCAGGCAGCGCGGTAGGCCTTCTTCGCACGCGACAGTGCGCCCCAGTGCTGGCGCGCGTTTGGGCTCAGCTCCTTGGGCGGCCACGGCAGAGTGAGTTGCAGCGTGGTCATGCAGTGCGCCCTCCCCTTGCAAACCGCAGCTTGCCCACGGCGTTGCGTTCAAGCAGCCTGTGACGCACAAGGCTATCCATGTGGTTCTGGGCCGCGTTCAGCGACTTCCAGCCGAAGTGGTCATTGATGCGATGGATCGGCGGCAGCTGGTCGTTCTCTGCGAAGAACTCGCGGCAGTAGGCAAGCACAGCGAGGGCCTTCTCTGTCGGCTCCTTGGCCGGCCCCCGAACGTTCTTCGCTTTGGGCTTGGCGTGACCGCGCAGCTCTGCGGCGATGGCGTTTGCTTCTTGCATGTACGACATGGATTACCCCCAGAACAGTGCCGACGGCTTGTCCGCCGCCCGCAGGGTCGCTGCGTCCAAAATGGTGAAGTCATGGCCTTTCCAGCCCATCGTGTCGATGTAGATCACGTTGTCCAGGCTGGTCATCTTCTTGAACGGCGTGTGTCCAACAACGACCGCGCGCACGCCCTTGACGCCGGATGAGTCGATGAAATCGCAGCGAGCGCGGCTCCACATGGCAGCCTCCGCTGCAACGGCCGCGACATCTCCACCCATTGCCAGGCGGGCCGTGAACTGGCTCCACTCCGGGCTTGGGCAGTCAGCGTGCACGATGCCGATCAGGCCGTACTCGGTTTCTAGTTCTATGGCCACGGGCAGATCGGCGAACGTGTCCACGTAGGGCAAGCGCTCGTCTACGGTCTTTCCGATGGCCCAGGCGCCGCCATTCATAGCCAGCATGCCGGCCGGGATCATTCCCATGTGGTACTCCATGGTCATGCGTTCGTGGTTGCCGCACACGGCCTTGAACCATGGCTGAGCCAGCCATTCCAGGCACGATTCGGACTCGGGCCCACGGTCCACCATGTCGCCAACGCTGAACAGGCGGTCCTTGGCGGGGTCGAAGCCCACAGCATCCAGCGCCTGCTGCAGCTTGCTGAAATGCCCGTGAATGTCGCCGACGATCAAATCCCGGCCGACTGTATTGCGCGAGAAGCGCTGAACGAATTGGCTCACAGGGCACCTCCAAACAGATCCATGGTGCGGGTATCCCGGTATGCCTCGGATGCCCGGCCCCGGTGCTTGGGCTGAATCAACCCGGCCTTGCGTGCGCAAACGCGGCCGAAGGGCTGGGCGCCGATGACAACAGCGGGGTGTAGGGTGACGCGGCCACAGCGGGCGCAGTGGAGCTTCTGGGTCATGCCGGGCTCCCCGCGCGCTCCAACTGGCGTGCATGCAGAGTCGGACGCACGCGCTCGGCTGCAGCGTGGCATTCGTCAGAGCTACCGAACACCATAGGAACGTAGTCCATGCGCCGGTCAGCTGCAAAGGCCCTCGCGTTCTCCTGCAGCATGTCGGCAATCGGCTCGATGTGCAGAGCGCACTGGCTTTGGCTCCAGAGCAAAACGTGGGTTTTGTCGTTCATGGCGATCATCAGAAGTTGGCGCCGCGCGAGGCGGGAGCGGCTGCTGGTTTTTGGTGAACAGGTGGCGGGCCGATCCAGTCGCCCATCTGCTGGTACTTGCCGATGAACTCCAGCGGAACTACGCCCTGTGGACCGTTTCGGTGGGCAACGATTTCCAGCTCGGAGTAGCCTTGGAACTCCTGTGTGCGTTTGCTCAGTGGGTGAGCCCAGTCGGTGAACAGCACTGCGATCTGGTCCGCTGCTGCCTCAATGGCGCCGGAGTCCCGAAGGTGGGTCATCGTGGGCCGGCCGTAGTGCTCATCGGCCTTGCGGCTCATCTGGCTGAGCAGCACCACCGCCACGTCCAGGTCCATCGCCATGGCCTTGATGCCGTTCACGATGATGTCCAGCTCACGGTTGCGGTTCTCTTCCCCTGCCCCGCTCATCAGCTGCAAGAAGTCAATGAACAGCACATCCAGACCATGCGCGCGGCGCACCTGCAGGGTCTTGCGGCGGATGTCCATCAGCGACAGGGCGCACTGGTCGTCATGCACAAGGTGCAACTCGCCCAACCGGCGGGCCGCATCGGTCACGGCTGCCCACATGTCGTGGTCTTCCGCCTTGGCGGCCAGGATGCGGGCCAGGTCGAACGGGCCGCTGGCGGCTGTGTGCCGGTGCATCAGCTGGTTGATCGGCATTTCCTGGCTCAGGAACAGCACGTTGTAGTCGCGCGCGATGTTGCGGGCCATCGTCAATGACAGCGCCGTCTTGCCATGCTTAGGCCGGGCGCCCAGCACGAAAACTTCGCCCTTGCGCAGCCCACCGTTCAGGATGGAGTCCAGTCCACCGATGCCGGTGGGGATCGCGGGGTTTTTGCCTTCGCTCATGTCCTGCAGCAGCTGCAGGTAGTTCGCCAGAGACTGGTTGATGTGCTGCGGGTCGCGCTTGGCCTTCACTGTTGCCAGCTTGGCCAGCATCATCTGGGCCTTGTCGATCTGCTCGGCGGCATGGTGGCCGGGCGTCATTGCAAGGTCGGCAATCTCCGATCCGGCGTTCATCAGCTGGCGCAGACGGTAGGTGTCCATCACCACGCCCGCGTGGCGGCGGATGCTGGCCGCGCTTGGCACGTACTGGGCGATTTCGTTCAGCTCGTACAGCTCGATGGCGTGGCCCGCCTGCTGCATTTCGGTGAACACCGACACCATGTCTGTCGGTTGACCAGCCACGGCCAGGGTTTGGATCGCCCGAAAGATGTTGGCGTGGGCTTCGTTGTGGAACGCCTCGGCCGTCAGATCGGGAACCCGGTTGATGGCCTCGCTGTCCAGCATCAGGCCACCCAGGACGCCAGCCTCGGACTCCAAGCTCGCGGGGATGGCGCGTGGTTCACGCATGGGCCACCTCGCGTTGCTCGTGGTGGTACTTGCCCGACAGGACCTTTTCGAAGTTCTCAGCCTTCACCAGCCAGCCAAGGTCGCAAGATTGGAACTTGCCGTTCTTGCCCGACAGAAAATCGCTGTCAGCGACGTAATCGAAGTACCGCTTGAACCAGGCTCGGCCTTCTTCGGCGGTTGTCGCCAGACGCTCGCCCTTGCGCTCACCGCGTTCATGCTTTGCGGTCATCACCCAACGCCACCGCGCACGCATTGCCTTGCCGTTGGCGCCATTCGCGAACAGCGAACGCCGTACGGTTGGCAGGACAGGCAGAGCGGTTTCGTAGCTGTCGATCAGGCAGTCGAACGGGCACGGCGGCACACCATCGTCAGGCTCGTCCGCATCCGGCGGCTGCGAAGAAGCCGACAAAGAAGCTTTAGCTTCTTCTATATCCTGCTCCTGCTTCTGTTCCTGGTTAGGGAACAGTTCGCCAACGGTTTCCGAACGGTTTCCGCTTTCTGGAGCTTCCAATCCGAGAGATTCGGCGCAAGCCCGCATGAAATCTAGCTTCCAGCCGCATTCCGCAGGAACGGACTGGGCAATCTTGGCGGCGGACTTGCGCTGGTTCGGGTTCTCCGGCTTGTTCCACTCCAGGTGCTTCACAACCCAGACCCATTTCGTGGTTTCGCAACGGTTGGCGAAACCCTTTGCCAACAGTTCCGCAAACCCTTCCTGAACCCTCGATTGATCCCATCCAATGTCTTCCGCAACGTAGCCGTCAGGCAGGCGGAACACGCCCGCAATGGTCGCGTGCGAACAGGTCATCAGGTAGAGGGCCAGCAGCTTGCCGTCATCAGACAGCGTGTGTGTCGTCTGGCTTGACCAGAACGTGCCGTAGACCTTGCCGTAGTCGCGCATCAGACCCCCATCCGTTTGGCAATGGCGCGCATGGCGGCGTCGTATTGCTCAGGCGTTGCATCGGGATGCGCTGCAATCCATGCGCGCTTCGCGGCTTCGTAGGCTTCCCAACTCATGCTGCAGTCCATCCTGGTGAGAGCGAGCCATTGCCCATGGACCGCGAGAAAAGCACCTCGCTGCGGCGGATATGCCCGTCGCGTGCGGCCTGGGTGAACACGGCGCCCCATGCGCGCAGATCGTCGGGCGCAATGCCCTTCTCTTGAGCGGCCAGCGTGACGTGCTCGGCACTGAATGCCTGGCCCTTGTGCTTGCGCGCATAGGCGATCAGGAAGCCCAATGCGTCCTGGTCAAAGTTGCGCGGAGCTGGGGCCGCGCCAAAGAGATCGTGCTGGCTGGTGCGCATTACTCGGCACCTCCACCGCTGCCCGCACGCGCCTGCTTCGCCAGAGTGGCGGCACTTGGACGGCGGGTGTTGAGCGTGATCGCGCCTTGGGTGCGCGGCCCGGTGGTTACCGTTGGGCGCCCGTTGGAATCCAATGCACGCTGCACATTGCCCCCAATGGGTGCGCGGCTGTGGTTGGTCTTGCGGGGGGCTGCTGCTGGGATTTCCAGATCGGGGCCGCGTGGACGCACCGACTGGAAAGCGTTGAGTGGGAGGCTGTGGTTCATGCTGCCCCCTTGAGCAGCGCCATTGCTGCGGACAGTTCTTCTGCCAATCGCTCCACCTTGTTCAGGGCGCGGGCCTTGCGAGCGTCTGGGCTGTCCATGTACTTGGCAGCCAAATACTCGATCACCGCGGGAGCGTCGCCAGTCGATTCAAGGAAGGCTTCCAGGTCGTCCAGGTTGAAGCGCTGCGTGTCACCTTCGGAGGGATTCAGCTTGCGGCTGAGGGTAGACGGGCTCATGTCCATGTCGGCCGCGATCACCTTTGCCGACTTGGCCAACAGGGGCGTGCGGTGTGCCACGTAGGCACGCAGCGTTGGGAAACGCTCCGGCAGCGAGGGCTCGAAACTGAGGGTAAGTTGGGAGGGCGCAATAGATGACATGTCGCGTTGCGGTCTGTTGCCGTCTCAAAAAAAGGCAAAAAAAGGAGACTTGCTGCCATGCAAAGCAAACAAGTCATCGCGATAGGTGCCCGCCCTCTTCCGGCTCAAAATGGCAGCTCTCACACAACCATTGCCGGAAGGGGTAGACATGAACGAAGAACAGACCAACACGACATTGGCGTTTGCCGGAGCAACGTATTCGCTGCTGTCCGCACTGATGGTCGAGCTGGTGAAAAAGGGGGTTTTCACGGCAGAAGAGGCGCTTGGCATAGTGCAAAAAACGCGATCAGGGCTAGAGAAGCCGCAAAACCCAGCAGGAGTCCGAGCCAGCGTTTTGCTCGAACCAATAGAGGAGTCTTTGCGGGCGACCACGCGCGATTGATCTCTTCAAGAGCGGCTTGGATTGCCACCGATGCATCACCGTCGCTTTCGATGAATGCGTGGGTGTGCTTCATCCTGGGCAACGCCAAAAGCTTCTTGAGAGTCGCCATTCGTTCCGCGCTGAAATGCAATGGCTTCTCGTCACCAATTTCTACGGTCACGCTTCCGTCGCCGTGCTCAGTCACCGTCATAGGCGGATCCAACTCGGGCGTTGCGGCGACTGCAGGGGCGATCAGGTCAGTCATGTGCCGCCTCCTGGGCTTCGGTGGCGGTGCTCTGCGCAAAGACGTCTGGTCGAATGACCTTCAAGTACATCAAGCGAGCGTTGGGAATCTCGCGGCGTTTGCCTGTGTCGGGATCTACGCCAAACCATTGCGACACGGCCTGCGGCGTGCACTCGCACATGCGCGCAACTTCGGAGGTGCCGCCGAGCGCGGCGATGATTTTTTCGTGGTCCATGCCATCATTAAAGCATGCTTTACGACACAAAGGCAAGCATTCTTGATTGCGCGTTGTGTAAGCTAGCTTTATGTCCTACGGTCAAAGACTCCAAGAAGCGCTCGATCACTCTGGAAAGGGGAGGAAGGCGCTTGCCGAAGCAATAGGACGATCCGTTCAGGCTGTTGGCGATGTCATCAACGGCAAATCAAAAGCGTTCACTGCAGAAAACAATGCCAAAGCGGCCGAGTTTCTGAAGGTCAATTCCTTTTGGCTGGCCACTGGCGATGGATCAATGGTGAGCGACACACAGCCGACCGCCCATCCTGCGCCAGCACCCCATGAGGCGCCATCGGATGCGCCCGGCGCCCCGCCCGACTTGGTAATTACCGAGTTCGATACTGGCGGCGGCATGGACACCACCGGGCGCCTGCTGCTGGACGATCAGCCAGGCACCATCAAAAGCTGGCGCGTGACACATGAATGGCTGCGCCTGAATGTGCCCAACCACACTGGCATCAGAAATCTCTGCATCGTCACCGGCTTCGGCCCATCAATGCGGCCCATGTTCAATCCTGGCGATCCGTTGCTGGTGGACACGGGCGTGAAGACGGTCACCCACGAAGGCGTGTACTTCTTCCGAGTCGGGGATGAGGGCTACATCAAGATGATCCAGCGGGTGCCGGACCCACACGGGGACGGGGTGATGCTCAACATCATTTCCAAGAACCCAGACTATCCGCCCTACCCCATGTCGCCAAAGAACCCGCACTTTGAGGTGCTTGGCAAGGTGCTGACAGTTTGGCGCAGCGAGCAATATTGAATTGGGGCGGCCTTCTCCTGGCCGTCGCTACCTGGTCGATTGCCGCGCCATCTGCCGAAGCCAACACCGGTAGAGATCGCGCCCAGGTGCGCGCATTCCGCGCCGAGAACCCCTGCCCTGCCACCGGCCGCACGCGCGGGGCCTGCCCGGGATACCACGTTGACCACATCACGCCGCTGTGCGCCGGCGGCCCCGACAGGCCAGAGAACATGCAGTGGATCACTCGGGAAGACCACCGGTTCAAGACGCTGGTGGATGTGAGGGAGTGCAGGAAGCTGGAGCGGGCTGCACGAAGGCCTGCGGGGTGAGGCTGAGGTGCCTTGGGAGTGGCGGCATAGCCTAACATGCAAGCTGGATCGTCACTGATACTTACACATGGCTAACCATAGCTATCAACTCGATAGCTAAAGCATGATGTAGGGCGGCGCCCCTAGGATGTTGCAATTGCAGCATTTGCTGCAACATTTGGTTGACCTAACATACGTTTCCTAGTACCCTCGATCCAGAGAACAGGACATATTTAGTAACAAGAAAGTTGCTGATATAATCGAGGGCTTTGCCCAAAAAATAGAACATCAGGATGGGCAATGACGACTAACGTCTATGACAGCAAGGCAGGAGTTATGGCGACCGACTCCCGCTGGTCTCACCAGTTTGGATCTCGGATCGTTTATGTTGACGACGCTCATTTTTCAAAGATTGAAATCTTTGGCGCTTGGGCAATCATGTTCGCTGGTGACGGGGTAAAGATTCAACAGTGGAAAGATTGGATTAGATCTGGGCCTACAGACTTCTCGTTGATGCCTGACTACGATGGGATTTGTGTATGCATCGTCAGCTCTGCTACCAAGCAAGTTCGATTTAAGCAGCCACAGGACATTACTAAGGACGGCGGCTACTTTGCAGGCTCTGGGTCCATGCATGCCTACCTTTGCTGGTCGGTAAACCGAGATGCAAAACGGGCTGTGGAATCTGCGATTCAAGCGGATGGCTACTCAGGCGGTTTGGTGAAGTTCGTAAATTTGAATGATATGAGCAACAACTTGAGCGCTCCCGGGCCCATCAATCAGTGGAGGATTGATGATGTGCGCGATGCGGTCTTACAAAGGGGAATGGTTATGAATCTTGCGCAGAACTCTGGAGCGCCGTTTCAGCTATCCAAGCTGGCGGCCAATGATGCTGAAGTAGCAAAAATTCAGGCGATGATCGCTAGCGGCGAAGTTGCGCCAACAGCCCCTTGCGATGGCATGTACACCGAGTGGACCGAAGATCAGAAGGTCGAACTCAAATCTGCTCTAGCTGATGTTTTCGGTTGGAGCAAGTAATTCAAAAAAAGCGATTCATAAACCGCTGCAATTGACGGTTTATCTAGCACCACAAGAGCCACCTTCGGGTGGCTTTTTCATGCCCACTCGCCCGACTCGGGCGTTACCCCTGGCGCCCGCGATGTACTGTAAATTTCCACAGTACAAGCATGCCGCCTCTCCAAATCTCCCACCCCGTCAAGGCCACGATCCTGATGCTCTACTGCAAGGGCGGTCGGCGGCCTTTCGCCAGCAAGATGCATGAGTGCATTGGGGATCTGACCGTGGTGCGCCTGGAGGGCCGATTCGGCACCGTGCCAGCCCTGCATCTGGCCAGCTACGAACCCCAGCGCCTGTTCGAGCCTCGCATCGTGGACATGGTGGCCGGTGCACTGGAAATCCACGGCCTGGAGAAGACGCCCGAGGGTGACTGGGTGGCCCAGGCCTGGCGGCTGCGGTTCGGGGACTGATCGGCGCACACACATGCCCACCCACTGAGGTGGGCTTTTTTTCGACCCACATTAAAGAATGCTTGACCATTCAAAATAAAGCATGCTTTAATTCACCCATCGCAGCAAAACGCAGCGACAGGGTGAGCGGATCGGCGGTCACCACAGAGTTCCTTAAAAAGATGGCCCTGCGGTTCCGCTCGAAAGAGAAGTGACAGCAGGCACAAACCGGGAGTGGCTTAGCAGCGAATCCGGGTGAGGCGGTGTCGCCAAGAACAGAAAGAGAACGCACCAACGCGCAGCTCTCCCCAGGTGGGATCAGGGGGTTGCGTGAGATCGAAAGGTAGCCCTGCCAACGCGGGGCAAAACCCCAGCCGCTTCGCAATAGGCGGTTGAGGTTTTCAACAGGAGAGACAGCATGCAACTCAACACCCGTGTTACGGAAGTCCATCCCGAGCCAATGAGTCAATTGGAATCGGCACACAACGAAGTGAAGCTGACGATAGGCCAGTGCTTCCAACAAGTCGCTGCTTTGAAGGCGCGCCTTGAGCCGGTCGTTGTGGGCAGACTTGTTGATGCGGCATCCAAAAGCGTCAACACCGCTCCCGCGGCCAAGCGGTGCGCTGAAATTGAAGCGATCAACAGCCACAACAGAGAGCTGATTGCTCTTTCTGATGAGCTTGGCGATCTGCTTGCAAGCCTGGATATTTGACCCACCGTCCCGGCCCAGCGCCGGGGCCATCACAGAAAAGGCTGGATGACTTCATCCTTCAAGACGGCCTCTAAATGTCCACGAAGGGTTTCACTCGACAGGCGAACGGTCCTGGGCGGGCTTTGCGATTGGGCCAAACCATAGAGTGCGGTGAACACCGGCCAACAGGTTCTGACACCCCGGAAAGACGGGGACCATCATTGAAGCGGCGGCGACGAAGTACGGGAAACCTGCAACGGGGTCGCAACACAGCCGAGAAGCCGGGGGTCGATGCCCGGGGAAGAAATGGAGTTCATGCCCCAGGCGGCGCGAAAGCGCGGGAGGCATGACTTGCGGGGCACGTCAGACAGTGTCATAGCAGGGACTGGCCGTCCTGCCCGCCCTTCAAAGCAATCCCCCCACAATTCAACAACTAGGAGAAGAGCATGCGACTCGATAACAGGACGCCAGGAGAGTGGGTGGTCGAAGACTTAGGTATCAATTGCTTTTTGATCAGCGGCGAAGTCGAACAGGATGGAACAACAGGCCCGGAGCGCGA
The DNA here is from genome assembly GCF_052045435.1 of Acidovorax sp. 22279. Classification (NCBI taxonomy): domain Bacteria; kingdom Pseudomonadati; phylum Pseudomonadota; class Betaproteobacteria; order Burkholderiales; family Comamonadaceae; genus Acidovorax; species Acidovorax sp. 22279. The sequence continues at coordinate 33,914 of NZ_JBQEOV010000010.1, read as the reverse complement.
TTACTACAACCGCATTGCATCCGTCACGCAGCGTGACCCGCACCCCACACATGGCGGCGGAATTTCTCGCGCAGAAGCTCTCGCAAATGCCCGCGCAATGGCCCAGGCAAAGAACCTGCTCAACGATCTTCTGACTGTCCTTGCTGAATGCAAAGAGATGTTTGTCACCGCAGCCGGCGAGAGGCCATACGAAGACGTGCTTTCAGACTTTGAGCAACAGCCATACGTGCGATTGGCGCGTGAATCAATACGCAAAGCAACCCATGGCTAACCCCCTCCCTGTCTTCCTATAGACAGGGCAAGCCACCTGGGCGTGATGCTCAGGGCCACCATTGAAGCGGCGGTGTAGGAAATCGGCACCACGCCAGCAACGGCAGGAAATAGGAGAGCAGTAGCTTTCACCCTAGGCCCGTCGAGTCGGGAGACTGTGTTGCTGTATCGCCGGGGTTGCGTCCGGCCCGCTTCAATGGTGGTGAATGCCCAGTGGTGATGGGCTGGGGAAATCGAGAGCCAGAGCTACCGGCGATTTAGCCGCAAGAGTTCAAGCGGGGATCACCTCCCGCCACCATCAAGAAATCAACCGAGGCGAGATTCATCAGGCCGCGCGCATCCTCGGTTTCAGCGCGGAGACACGCACCGCTGGTGTTTGGTGTCAGAGCGGGTCGGGGGTTCCTGGCCGTGTGCGCAGCGGGTGAAAGCCCCGCCCCTTTTCGGGCAAAAGCCACTTCACAAACTTTGGACGGTGCGTGGAGATTCCCCCGGCAAGTAGCCCACCCTCTCCCTCCCCTCCTGCCTTGCGCAGGGGTTCGCCCACCTCGCGTGGGCTTTTTTTCACCCGAAACGCTATCGCATTGATAGCTACTCGCGCTTATTTATCAGGCGCCGCGAGCTGGTTTCACTCATTTTCTGGAGCAGGCAATGCAAAACGTACACCCCACTGTGCAGCCGCTGCTGCGCATCCCTGGCGCACCGCCGCCAATCTCCCCCGAGGAATTTGAAGCCCTGCGAGTCCGGGCCGACCTGGAGTACCTGCAGCACCGCGAGGCCTCGTACAACCACCGCGCCCTGGTGGATCAGGTGCAGCACTACGCGTACATGGGGGTGTGGTGATGGCTGGGCAGATCAAAGACGGAGGGCCAGCGTTCCCAATCGTTGGCACTCATGAGCAGGTTCTCGAAACAGGCATGACCCTGCGCGACTACTTTGCAGCACAGGCAATCGGCGGGCTGATGTCAATGATCGCCGCTGGAAAGCACGAACTCAACTTCATGGATGGCGCAACCAACGAAGAGCGCCTTGCGGTGGCTGGTTATCGCGTGGCAGACGCAATGCTGCGCGCCCGGGAAGGCGGTGCTGCGTGATCGACCCCATCAACGCCCCGCACTTCACCAGCGCCCGCCGCGATGCCCTGGCTGCATCCATGGCAGCCCAGGCCGAAACCAAGCGCCGCAACGACGAAGCCGCCCGAGCGGCCGCACTCAGGGCAGAGGCTGCCGCCATTGGCGCGGAGCTGGACCCGGACGCACTTGAACAAGGAGAACCGCTATGAGCAGAAGCGGATACACCGACGACTACGGCGACGATGATCCCCTGGCCATGGGCCGCTGGCGCGCCGCTGTGAACAGTGCCCTCAACGGCAAGCGCGGCCAAGCAGCGCTGCGCGAGGTGCTGGCCGCGCTGGATGCCATGCCGGATAAAGCGCTGATTGGCGAGTCCCTGGTTACAGCAGATGGCGACTACTGCACGCTGGGCGTGTTGGGTGCCAAGCGCGGCCTGGACATGACCACCGTTGACCCGGAGGACTGGGACGCCGTGGCCGACCTTTTTGGCATTGCTCCCGCGATGGTCCGTGAAATCGTCTGGGAGAACGACGAGGGCACCAGTACCTACGAGTACGTGGACGTGGTGATCTGCGGTCCCATGCCGCCCCACCACTTCAAACCCTATGGCTACAAGTACCACGAGCGAACCGTGCGCGTGGAAATAGACCCCGCCATCGTTGCCCAGCGCCGCTGGCAGCGCATGCGTAACTGGGTTGCTTCACACATCAAGCAGCCCGCTGGAGAACCCACATGAAAGTCGTGATCGTCTGGATCGTGGGCCCGCTGATCGCCTTCGGCATGGCCGCAGTCGCGGGCACCACCTACGAGGAACGCGCACAGCCCGCAGCACCCCAGCTGCAGCAGGCCCACCACTCCCGCGACTTCGCCGCGCGCCGTGCCTGCGAAGGCAAGCCGTTTGAGTGGCAGGGGGATGTGCTGGTTTGCTACCGGGAGGCTCCGTGAGCACGCACAAGGTCAAGTTCCCGTTTGTCCGCCACGAGTACAGCGGGCCAATTGACGGTGAGTTCGTTGACGCAGTGCAGACCTGGAAGCCGGGCACCCGCTGCGAGTACGGGGACTACGAATTCTCAAACGAGCAGTGGGTGGCAGATGGCGAGGGCTTCATGGTGCTGGAGGTGCTTGGCGCCTTCAAGCCTGGGAAGTACCCAGAGCGCACCTTCTACCTGCGCAGCTTCATCGACCCTGATGGCCGCCAGTTCGGCAAACCGAAGGTGCGCGTTATGGCCTCTGCTGCATTCAAAAGGATGCTGAAGGGCTATCGCCATCCGTATATCTATTCTGGAGAAGAGCCATGAAAGAGCGCCCCATCCTTTTCAGCGGGCCCATGGTCCGCGCGCTGCGGGATGGCAGCAAGACACAGACGCGGCGGGTGGTGAAGCCACAGCCAATAGAAAACGCCCGTTTTGTTGGTGGCTATTACGTGCCCGGGCCAAAGCGAACGGAAAACAGCAAGATCGCTGTGGAAGCGCCTTACGTGCACCTTACCTGCCCCTACGGCCAACCCGGCGACCGGCTTGCAGTGCGTGAAACCTTCTACGCATGGGGGCGCTGGGAGACACGCTACAGCGCAAAGAAGGGCCGCGACGAGTGGCACTTTGTGGACATGACGTTGGAGTGCGGTCGAAGCTATGCCTACGACACGGACGAAGACACTCCGATGATCGTGACGCGGCGCAGCACCGTGGTGCCCTTGTGGTGGCGACGCCCAGCGATCTTCATGCCCCGTGCCGCCAGCCGCATCACCCTGGAAATCACCAGGGTGCGCGTGGAGCGCCTGCAGGACATCAGCAGCCGTGACGCCATTGCGGAAGGCATCGAAGCCTGTCCGATCGGAGGGGAGTGGCGCAACTATCTCGACAGCGCGCCGAACCGCGATGCGCTGACACCGCGCGTCAGCTTCCGTTCTCTATGGGAGTCCATCAACGGCCCCGACAGCTGGGCCGCCAACCCATGGGTATGGCGGGTCGAGTTTCGGAGGCTGCCATGAAAGCCGCCCTCGCCTTCGCCGCTTGGCTCCTGTCCACATCCGCAGCCCTGGCCCTCTACATGGCCTGGGTGCATCAACCCTTCATCTGAGGTGATGCCATGGACTGCCCCACCGGAAAGTCGGCCATCACCAGCTACGAGCTGGCCGAGAAAGCGCGCAAGCGCTCCAACAAGAAACACGGCAAGCCCATGAGTACGTACCGCTGCGAGTTCTGCGGAGCGCTCCACCTGGGTGAGCCCAACAGGCCCAAGAGGCCGATCAAGACCATCCGAAACAACCACCGAATGAGGTTCACATGAATGCAACAGACACAGCCGACTTGCTGACGCTGGAACCCCACCAGCAAAAGCACCACCCGCTGGCCACCGCAGAGCCCGCAGCCCTGCAGGTGGCTGACACTTCGCCCGCCGCCATCATGATGAACGCGCTGGCACGCGGCGCGGATCTGAGCCAGATCGAGCGGATGATGGATCTGCAACAGCAGTGGCAGCGCCAGGAGGCAGAAAAGGCCTACAACCTGGCCCTGGCCGACTTCAAGGCCGAGAACATCAAGATCACCAAGAACAAGCTGGTGGATTTTGAAACCCGTACCGGCCGCACGACCTACATGCACGCCGAGCTGGCGCAGGTTGTGGACGCTGTGGGCCCCGCCCTCTCGCGTCATGGCTTCGGCTGGTCGTGGAAGCCCGAGCAGTCCAACGGCCTGATTCGCGTGTCCTGCATCCTGCGCCACCGCCTGGGGCACCAGGAATCGGTCACGCTCGAAGCGCGCGCCGACGAGTCGGGCGGCAAGAACGCTATTCAGGCCATCGTGTCCACCACCACCTACCTATCGCGCCACACGCTCAAACTCATCACTGGCACCGCCGAGAGTGATGACGACGAAGACGACGACGGGGCATCGTACGGTCACATGGGCACTCAGACCATGCTGGAGCAGTGGACGCAGAAAGTCAAAGCCACCAAGACGCGCGCAGCGCTCACTCAGGTGATGCGCGATGCGAAAGACGTGTTCAAGGGCGCGAACGACTTTACGGGCTATCAGTCCCTGATGCACATCATCACGCAGCACGGCAACAGCCTGCCAGCTGACCCGCCAACGCAACCAGCTCAGCCCGCTCATGCGTGAAATCCTGTTCCGGTGCTCCAGCCTGGGGCACCTGATGACGGACCCTCGCACCAAGGCCGAAGGCGATCTATCCATGGGCGCGCGCACCTTCATTCGCCAGCTGGTCAAGGAAGAACTGTTCAGCGTGGAGTTTGAGATTTCCGGTAAGGAGATCGAGAAGGGCATTGCGGTGGAGAACGATGCCATCGCGCTGCTGAACAAGGTGCGCGGTCTGAACTTGGCCAAGAACACAGAGCGCCGCACCAATGAGTGGATCACTGGGGAGTGCGACCTGTTCGACGCACCCCGGCGCCGTGGGCACGACATCAAAGCGCCCTGGTCCCTCAAGACTTTCCCGGCCTGGAAGGTGGACGCCATCGACCCGCTCTACGACTGGCAGATGCGCGGCTACATGATGCTTTGGGACGCTGACGAGTGGGAGGTGAACTACGTGATGGTGAACACCCCGCACGAGCTGATCCGCAACGAGCCCATGGATCAGCACCTGGTTGACCACATCCCGCAACACCACCGCCTGACCACCTGGGTCATCGAACGCGACTTTCAGAAGGAATCGCTGATTCGCCACCGCTGTGAAGCCGCCCGTTGGTACTACGAGCAGCTGATCCGCGAATTCGACGCCGAGCACCGTATGGATGTGATCGACGTGCAAGCAAAAGTTGTTACCCCACCCGCTCCGATTGGAGCCAAGAAGGCGGCGCCGCGCGTGCTGCTCCCTGAACTTTTCTGAGGACCATTCATGACTGATACCACCACCCAAACCACCGCCGTTGCCCAGCAGCAGGCCGCCAACATCGCCATCAAGCCAATGTCGATCAAAGACACGGTGCTGGCCCAGTTCAAGGACACAGAGGCCGGGCTGACTGCCATGGCAGAGAAGTACCGCAATGTGGTCTACAGCGTGACCGACTCCAAGGGCATGGCCGATGCCAAGGCCGCCCGCGCCGACCTGCGCGACAACGGCCGGCGCATGCTGACCCGCACCGAGGCCGCCGTGAAAGCGGATGTGAACGAACTCAAGGCCGTGATGAGTGCGGAGGTGGAGCGGCTGGTGGGCATCGTGAAGCCGGTCGAAGATGCCATTGACGCCCAGATCAAGGCGGAGGAAAAGCGCAAGGCCGATGAGAAGGCCAAGCGTGACCAGGAGGAAGCCGACCGCGTAAAGGCCCACCGCGACAACATCGAACAGCTCAAGGCCTACGTAGAGCAGGCCGAGGGCCAACCGGTGGAAGTGATTGAAAAGGCCATTGCCACCCTGGGCGAAGTGACCTTTGGCGAGGAATGGGAGGAATTCGCGCAGGAGGCCGAGGCGGCATGCATCGCCACCGTGCAGCGCCTGCTGGCCATGGTTGAGAGCGAAAAGACCCGAATCGAAAATGCGCGCCTGCAGAAAGAGCTGGCAGACGCCCGCGCCGCGCTGGCCGCGCAGACCCCAGCGCCCGCCCCTGCCCCGGCGGAGCCACCTGCAGCAGCTCCGGCGCAAGCCGCAATTTCCACGGCCTTCGAGGTGGAGCCCTGGGGCGATGACGAACCCGCAGCGGCGGCGCAGCCTGCGGCCGAGCCCGTGGACGCGCTCGAACCAGCACGCCAGCGCGTGAGCAGCTGGGCCGCCGCGCGCCGCGCACCAGCACCTGAGCCCGAGGCGCCCGCTGCGGCCCCTGGCCTCAAGCTGGGCACGATCAATGAACGCCTGGGCGGTGCCATCACCACCAGCGCCGAGGGCTTGCGCATTCTGGGCTTTGAACCCGCTGGCAAGGTGGGCGCCCACGGCGTGTACCGCGAGGCGGATTTCCCTCTGATCCTGGCCGCCATGGTGCGCCACATCGAGAGCGTGCAGGCCAAAGCAGCCGCCTGACCCACCCAGCAACCCAACCCCCAAGCCCGCCCAGTGCGGGCTTTTTCATGGAGTCCCCATGTTCAAGTCCCTGATCATTTACCGCATCGCCCAAGGCTGGGCAGCAGACCTGCAGGCCGCCGAGGAAGCCCTGGCCAAGGCTCCATTCATGGAGTGCGGTGCCACCCAGGAGAAGTCCTGCGGCTGGGTGCCACCCCGCGGCGAGGCCCATGGCGCCCTGGTCGAGAGCATCGGCGGCCAGTGGATCGCCCGCCTGATGACCGAAACCAAGGCCATTCCCGCCAGCGTGCTGGCCCGCAAGGTGAAGGAGAAGGCCGACCGTATCGAGCAGGAGACGGGCCGCAAGCCCGGGAAAAAGGAATCCCGCGAGCTAAAGGACGAAGCCAAGCTGGATCTCCTGCCCATGGCATTCACCAAGCAGGCCAGCATGTGGGTGTGGATCGACCCGACCAACCGCCTGCTGGTGCTGGACACGGGCAGCCAGGGCCGCGCCGATGAGGTGGTCACGCTGCTGGTTGAGTCCTTGCCCGGCCTGTCCGTGTCGCTGCTCAGCACCCAGACCAGCCCCCAGGCCGCCATGGCGCACTGGCTCAAGGAGCAGGAGCCACCCGTGGGCTTCACGGTGGACCGCGAGTGCGAACTCAAAAGCGCCAACGAGGAAAAGGCCGTCGTGAAGTACGGCCGCCACCCGCTGGACATAGCAGAGGTGCAGGGCCACATCGACGCAGGCAAGCTGCCTACCAAGCTGGCAATGACCTGGGATGACCGGGTTTCTTTCCTGCTGACCGAAGGCCTGCAGGTGCGCAAGCTGGCCTTCCTGGACACCGTTTTCGAGGGCACCAAGGCCGACGATGGCGGGTTCGATACCGATGTGGCGATTGCCACTGGCGAGCTGGTCAAGCTGATCCCGGACCTGATCGAGGCGCTGGGCGGGGAGGCAGAGAGCGCCGTGGGCATTGCTGCGCTGGAAGCAAAGTCTGCCGCCTTGATAGAGGCCCTGCCAAAAGATCCGTATTTCGAAGACGGCGGCCAAGATCCCTTGTACGAGCAGGCCGCAGAGCTGGTGCGCAAAGACCGCAAGGCGAGCATTTCCTACGTGCAGCGCAAGCTGCTCATTGGCTACAACCGCGCCGCGCGGCTGCTGGAGTCCATGGAAAAGGCCGGGGTGGTCAGCGCGATGAACGCCAGCGGCGCGCGCGAGGTACTGGCATGAACCAACAAGCCCCGCAACGCTGGCCATTCGCCATCCAGCCGCCACCCCAAAAGCCCGAGCATCGCATCTGCCTGGGCTGCGGCGCCCGCCACCCCATCAACCCAGACGGCACGCCCGTGGGCGGTGCCCTCCCCTGCGGACATTGACCATGAACCGACAGCTGCGACGCCTTGCCGCGAAGGGCAAGCAACCCGAGTGGATGAAGTTCGTCACAGACTTGCCGGAGTCTCCGATGAACGTGGCCATCCGCAACGCAACGAAGCTCACCACCCCAGAAATTGAGCACTACATCGTGCCCAGCCGCCGGGCGGTGGAGGCGTTTCGCGTTGGAAAGGGCAACTTCAAAGACTGGCTACGCCTGTGCACGCTGGTGAACGTGGGCATGGCCATTGAGGACGGCGGCGTGGTGAAGGGCTTCCGCAGCGACCTAAAGGCAGCGCTCAATGCGCTGGAGGAAATCAGCACACGCCAGGACAGCCCAACAGGCTGGAAACCCGGCGCGCTGCGCGCCTCGGAGCTGGAGGCCATACGCATGCTGGTGGTTGCCCATGATTTCCAACTGCGCCAAATTTCCTACGGTGAGCACCAGGAGGCATACCGCCTGGCCACGGCACGCGTGAAGAGCGACGGCGGCGACGTCATCAACCTCAAGAACATCCAGACCATCGAGCAGCTGGCTTAGAGGACCCCACCCCACACGCAGGCCCGCAATAGCGGGTCTTTCTGTTTCTGGCCCTACAGAGGATTCCCCATGACTCCAACAGACAGCCAAGCGAGCGCGGCCAGGGTCCTATGCCAATTCTCATGCGGCGCTGCGTCTGCTGTCGCAACGAAACTGGCTTTGGCCCAGTACGGCGACCGATGTACGGTCATCAATGCGCATCTTGAAAACGAGCACCAAGACAACCGACGATTCCTGGCTGACTGCGAGCGGTGGTTTGGCCAAAAGGTGATCGTGTTACGTGATGAAAAGTACGGCGCCGATGTGATCGAGGTCTTCCGACGCACGCGGTACATCAAGGGGCGCCAAGGTGCGGCATGCACGCTTCGTCTAAAGCGCGGGTTGTTGCGCACGTTTGAGCAACCCGGCGATGTGCTGGTTTTGGGTTACACCGCCGAGGAGCAGTGGCGCCTTGACGACTTCCAAGAGGCGTATCCGGACAGACCAGTGGTCGCTCCACTGATCGAACGCGGCCTGACCAAGACGGACTGCAAGACCATGGTCGAGCGTGCCGGGATCACCCTGCCATTCATGTACCTGCAGGGCTACCAAAACGCCAACTGCATCGGGTGCGTGAAGGGCGGTGCGGGGTACTTCCGAGCCATCCGCGAGGACTACCCCGCAGAGTTCAAGCGCATTGCCGACATTGAGTCAGAGATTGGCCCAGGCGCCTACATCCTGCGCCATCGTTCCGGCCCCCTCAAAGGGAAGCGCTTCCCACTTCACGAGCTACCCGCAGGCAAGGCAGACCGAAAGGAATGGCTGCCGGCTTGCGGCGTTACCTGCGAAATCGCAGAACAGGAGTATTCCTAATGACCGATAAAACAGACAGCAAGGAGCGCGAGGCAGATGCACTGATTCGCAAACTGCGCGATGTTCTGGATGAATGTCGCAGCTACATTGATACGCCGACATTAAGCCCATTAATGGAGAGCGAGGCCGCAATTGCGGTCGAAGAAGCTGACATTTACCTAGCTGGCCGCGCCTCCCTCGCAGCAAATGCGGGGAGTGAGCCAGTGGTGAAAGTGGAGTGCGATTGCGCTGCTCAAGACATGCCTTTTGGCACATGCTGCAAGGTCCGCAAAGAGTTCGAACAGTGGTATGACGCACAGCCAGACGGGCGCATGCAGCCATTCGACGTTTGGCGAGCTGCCTGGGGCCGACGATACACCCACCCCTCTCCCCCAGAGGGAATGGTGGGAGGGTGGCAGGACATTGCCACGGCGCCAGAGGGCCAGATGGTGGTAGTCGGATGGCTGGATCCGGAAGACGCCGAACATCCCGAGCGCCACGATTTCGACCTGCTGGAAGACGGCTGCTGGCAGCAGTGGCATGAGCGCGCCGAGCATGTGGAAGTCATCGGCGGCCATGGAGTTAGCTACACGCCGCCATACACAGTCTGGATGCCAGTCAGTCCCATTCCCACCTCATCTGCGAATAGCAGAAAGGGGGAGTGATGGCCTGCGATATCTGCGGAAAGACAGGCACTCCACTGCGTGACCTGCGCGAAATCTACCAAACGGACCAGATCAAAGTCATGTGCCCTGACTGCGAGAAGGTAGTCAACAAGCAACTGCGCTCCATTCAAGACATGACGACGCGCATGCAGAAAGCTCTTTTGAAACTCTTCATGGCAGAACGCAAGGCCAAGAAAGATCCATCATGACAAACCAACAAGGGGCGCCAGAAGCGCTGGCCCATGAACTGTTCACAGCGGCGCAATTGGCGCCAGGGGAAGGAATTTCGGATGCGGTCGCCAGGATTGCCGCCCTGGTAGAGGCACAGCAGCCCGCCCCATCGGCTGCGGCAGGCATGGACGAACTGCGCCGGGCGTTTGAGCCGCAGACCGTCGAGCAGGAATGGAAAGGTTCGCACTCTCTCGCCTACCCGACCAAGGCAGCGGAGATCATCAATGCTGCTCGTGCTTTGCTTTCCCCCACGCCCCAGGCAGACAGCCAGCCAGCGCCAGACCCTGCAGACATCATTGCAGGAGCACTGCAGATCAGCCGTGGGCATGCCATGGAACTCATGCAGCAGGTAGTTGACGCCGACCGCGCAGCCCGTGCCCCGGCAGACAGCGCCCAGGACGAATTCATAAGCCGCGAGGAATGGGTGGAGCGCGCCATGCGTGTTTACCTGATTGCAGGCGATACAGAAGACGAGGCTCGTGAGTGCGCAGAGTACCAGTGGGGCGAACTGGACATGGACGATATTCCAGACCCGTATTTCACGGCCATGGAAGACATTGAGGGGCGTGGACCAGCACCGCAGGCAGACAGCCAGCCAGCGCCACAAGGAGAAACGAATGTTCAACTGGATATTGATTCAAACCCTTCCACACCCGGACAACAGCGGGACGTGGCTGGCACGGTGGCGCTGGGACAACCAGTGGGCGACGGGCCGGACCAAGCGGCAGGCCATCTTAGCGCTCAAGGAGACAAGCTACTGACCGTAGCCGAGCGCAACCTCCGCAGTTTCTTGCGTAGCGCCGCATTCAAGAGCGAGTCAGACCGAGAGGCTGCGCTTAACTGCGTCGATGTGCTGTGGGAAGCAGCCCGTGCCCCGGCAGACAGCGTGACGGCACCAGCGGGTGGGGACGCCATCGACACGAATGGTGTTTTCCCGGAATGGCGCCCAGGTAGTAGCAAGTTCAAAGACTGGTGCGCCAAATACTTCAGCGGGGACGCCGACGAGATCTATCTTGCCGAGGCGGTGCTACATCTGCCGCGCGTCACCGAAGGCCCTTCGAAGGCAGCGGATGAATTTGAACTGCGGAGGCTCTTGGCCGAAGAACGCGCCACCACGCGGCAACTTGCCCGCGCTTTGGCCGAAGCAACTGAACCACCAACATTCATGGGCGAGCCGGTGATTCAATCAGCAGCCACCCCACCCGCCCAGGCGGCAGACAGCGTGCTGGAGGATGCGGCGCGGCTAAAGCAGATCGCAGAAGCCATCCGCGACTATCACCACGCGCTGGACATGCGCAAGCACGGTGGTCTGGCAGAGAGCGCGGCATTCAGTTCCATCTGCAACACCATGGGCATGCATTGGAACCGGGGCGAAGAGGCAGCACGGCGCGCAGCCCGCAAGCAAGGAGCAAACCATGACTGAGCATCGCCTTGTAGCGAAGAACATTCGCCGCGACGGCAGAATTGGCACGTACTGGACATGCACCTGCGGTGAGTGGCAACCAAACAGCGCGAAGAACCCACCTCCTTGGGGTGGTGGCCGTGCGCCAGCTGACGTTGTGATGCGGTACATCAAAAGCGAACACGCCAAACATAGCGCGATGGGAGCAAACCATGACTGAGCCGACAGACACCGTTGATCTCATTGGCGTGCGCGCGAACGGTGAGCACGTCAACCTGGGCAGGGTCACGATGCCTCCACGCATGAAGGCCCGCGAGATCGCGCGCTCCTACTTCGGACACTTTGACGACGAGGATGGTTCAGACGCCGAACTGTGCTTTGGTGCACTGGAAACGTTTCTTGATTGGCTGGTCAAGCACGGTTGGCATGACACCCCGCAGCCCACCCAGGCGCAGGCCGGGGCGGTGCCGCTGACGGATGAGCGGCTTGTGGCATGCATCAAGGCCGCAGGATTCAAGACATGGGACAGCCGTATGTGGGCTCTGAAACGTGAAATCGAAGCCGCCCACGGCATCAAAGGAGACCAGCATGGCGCTGAGTGACGAACGCATATGGGCCAGCGATGCGATCATGCGGGCCAATGCCGCTGCAGGGCTCCCGATGCCCATACTGGGGATGCTCTGCCGCACTGTCGAGGCCGAAGTCCGCAAGGATGACGAGGCGCTGATACGGCAACTGGTGGAGGCAGTTGAGCTGGGGAAAAAACTAGCCCTAACTGGCGGGGTGTTTACGCCTCCCGAATTGGCATTGCTTACAGCAGCAAGCACAGCCGCCCGCGCCCGCCTCGCGCCACCGCCGCCCACTGCCTGACAGGCACCCCCACCCCATCAACAGCCCCGCTCATGCGGGGTTTGTCATTTCTGGAGCCACACATGGCCGAAAACACCAAGATCGAATGGACGGATCACACTTTTAATCCCTGGATTGGCTGCACCAAGGTGGGCCCCGGGTGCGATCACTGCTACGCCGAAAACCTCATGGACAAGCGCATGGGCGTGGCCGTTTGGGGCCCTGGCAATGAGCGTGTGCGCACCAAGCAAGCCAACTGGAAGATGCCGCTGCGCTGGAATGCCCAGGCCGATGCCTTCATGGCCCAGCACGGCCGCCGCCAGCGCGTTTTCTGCGCCTCGCTGGCCGATGTGTTCGACAACGCCGTGCCGGTGCAATGGCGGCGCGATCTGTTCGACCTGATCGAGGCGACACCAAACCTTGACTGGCTGCTGCTGACAAAGCGCATCGGCAACGCTCGCAGCCTTTACGCCGAGGCCTACCTTGATTCAGCACGACCCTGGCCTGCAAACGTGTGGCTGGGCGCCACCATCGTGAACCCGGAGGAAGCAGCGCGGGACATCCATAAGCTGCTGCAGGTGCCCGCACGCGTGCGGTTCCTCAGCATGGAGCCGCTGCTTGGGGCCGTCAACCTGCGCAGTTTGGAGTTGGGAGAAGGCGAACTTGATGCACTCAAATCCGACACATGGGAGCAAGAGATAGATCGTTGGCGCGATACCGATGAAGACTGGATTGAGCAGTTCGAGGACTGGTACGGCGTCAACCTGAGCGACGGCCTCACAGGCCCCATGCACCCCACCATCGACTGGGTGATCGTTGGAGGCGAGAGCGGCCCAGGCGCGCGCCCCATGCACCCCGACTGGGCACGCAGCCTGCGCGACCAGTGCGAGGCTGCCGGTGTGCCATTCCTGTTCAAGCAGTGGGGCGAGTGGATGCCGACGATCCGCGAAGGCGACACCGTGAAGCTGGTGTTTGAGAAGGGCGCGCCACACGGCCCTGACCAGCCAGCATTCCACGACTGGCCTGACGGACAGGGCGCCGCGCGCGTGGGCAAGAAGGCTGCAGGCCGCCTGCTGGATGGCCGCACTTGGGACGGCTTCCCCGCCCCATGACCACCCCGCCCGACTGGTCAGCTGCAGACAAGGCCTACCAGCTCCACCACACCGGCTGTGCCACATGCCGCGCCGCCGGCGGCAACCCCAACAACCTGCAGCGCTGCCCCACGGGCACGGAGCTGTGGGCCACCTATCGAGCCGCGGGCATGCCCCCGCATTTCACCTGGCTGCGGAAGCGGCCAGCAGGGAAGAAACTATGAACCAAGAATCTGTCCACGTCCTGGACCCATGCTGCGGCAGTCGAATGATGTGGTTCGACAAAGAAGATCCCCGGACCGTCTTTGGCGACCAGCGCCGTGAAACGATCACCGTGACCGACCGCTCCCACCGCGAAGACGGCACGCGCACTCTGCGCATCGAGCCCGATGTGCTGCTGGACTTCCGGGCTCTGCCCTACCCCGACTGCAGTTTCAAGCTGGTGGCGTTCGACCCGCCACACGTCGTGCGCGCTGGCCCGCGCAGCTGGCTGGCCGCGAAGTACGGGAAACTGGGCCAAGACTGGCGCGATGACTTGCGCCAGGGGTTTGCCGAGTGCTTCCGCGTCCTGGAGCCCGGCGGCGTGCTGGTCTTCAAGTGGAACGAAACGCAGGTGAAGCTGGCCGAGGTGCTGGCCACCACGCCCGAGAGGCCTCTTTTTGGACAGGTCAGCGGGCGCCGGGGAATGACGCACTGGCTGGTGTTCATGAAGCCAGTAGCGAAGGAAGGCGGTGCAGCATGAAGATGGCCAAACCCTCCCCCCGGGACATTGACGCCGGCGGCGAATTGCTGGGGCTGCTGGACACTATCGACGAGCGCTGGGGCGGGCCCTGGCCGATTCACGGCGCGCCGGAAGACCTGGCGAAGTTTCTTGACGCCGAAGATGAGAGCTTCGACAGCGACAACCTCAAACACCTGCAGGTGCTCTACAACCACCTCGCCAAGCTTCTGCGCACGGCGCCGAACTTTCACGGCCGTGTTCTGGGCGGCATGTGCTACGTCATCTGCTGGGACAAAAACCAGATTCTCGACCCGGCACTCGACCACCTTGAACTGCATCCGGACATCCTCGCGGGCCTGCGGCTGCTGGCCGCGCAGCGTGCCGACTTCCTGCCCCGGTTGGAGCGCGAGGCCCGCGCTGCAGTGGCCACCGCCATAGATGCATCCGCCGCCCGCCACCTGCGGGAAATGGGGCTTTCCTCGTGACCAAACGCCCCTCCCTCTCGCCCGCCCAGCGCAACGCGCTGTGGCGCGCAACGGTGGGGCAGCCGCCCTCCAATGACCACCGCACCCTGCAGGCCCTGCACCGCAAGGGCTTGCTCCAAGGAATCGACCACAAGCCGACAGCAGCGGGCGCCGCGTATTTCGCCCTGCCCGCCAGCTCGTGCCAACCCCGTGAAATGCAAGGAGCCAGCACAGCATGAACACCGCACAACACCAACTCGCCTATCAGATCAACCGTGCCGCCGAAAAGCTCGATGTCTCCCGCTCGACCATCTACCGGCTGGTCAACGACAAGCACTTGACGCTGGTGAAAGTCGGCAAGCGCGCCAGCCGGATCACGGCGAAAAGCATCCACGATTACTTGGCATCCCGGGCAGGCGACAATGCCAAGTAGGCCCACGGCGCACGGTCCGCCAAGGGCAATAAATTTGGGTAGCTAGCGGGGTAGCCAGCCGCAAAACTCTCAACACACCAAACGCAAACCGTTGATTTAAATAAGGTTTTTCCACCAATGCAAATTGCCACCTGGAACGTGAACTCCCTGTCGGTGCGCCTGCCCCAGGTGCTGGCCTGGCTGGCCGCCAACCCGGTCGATGCCCTGTGCCTGCAGGAGCTCAAGCTCACCGACGACAAGTTTCCCCACGACGCGTTGAAAGAGGCCGGCTACGAAGCCGTGGCCTTCGGCCAAAAGACCTACAACGGCGTGGCCATCCTGAGCCGCCACCCGCTGCGCGATGTGGTGCGCAACATCCCCGCCTTTGGCGACGAGCAGGCCCGCGTCATCGCCGCCACGCTGGACACGCCGGCAGGCCCGCTGCGCCTGCTCAACGGCTACTTCGTCAACGGCCAGGAGCCGGGCTCGGAAAAGTTCGCATACAAGATGCGCTGGCTGCAGGCGCTGCAGGACATGGTGCGCGCCGAGATGGCCGCCCACCCGCGCCTGATGCTGGTGGGCGACTTCAACGTGGCCCCTGAAGACCGCGACTCGTACGACCCCGAGGGCCTGCGCGAGACCATCCACCACACCACCGAAGAGCGCAACCACTTCCAGGCCCTGCTGGCCCTGGGGCTGACCGATGCCTTCCGCATGTTCGAGCAGCCCGAGAAGAGCTATTCGTGGTGGGACTACCGCATGCTGGGCTTTCAGAAAAACCGGGGCCTGCGCATCGACCACATTCTGGTGAGCGAGGCCCTCAAGCCCACGGTGACGGCCTGCCTGGTGGACCGCGCCCCGCGCAAGAACCCACAACCCAGCGACCATGCGCCGGTGGTTGTCACGATGAGCGCCTGATGCACCCTTGAGCCGCTCCGCACGCGACGCAAAAAAGGCTGCCAGAGGAATGCTCTGGCAGCCTTTTTCTTGGGGTCAGCCCTCAGCCCAGCAACCGACGCCCGGTCAGGCGCGGTTTACCCAACGGTCGCCCTCGGCACCTGGGATCAGGGCCGGGGCGAGAACCCGTCGCGCAGCGCACGCACCTCGTCGTGGTTGCGCTGGGCGCCTTGGGCCTGGCGCTCCACCAGAGCACGCACGTCGGCAGGCAGCGCAGCCTTCAGCGCCTTGCGGTAGCGGGCCACCGCAGCGTCCTCGCCACGTTCGCATTCTTCGAGCACAGCCTTATCGTCCTGGGTGGACAACGCTGTCTTCACCGACACCCAGCCCCGGTGCAACGCGCCCGCCACGGTCCCCCCCTGCGCAGGGTCGCCATTGAGGCGGCGGATCTCGTGTTCCAGCTCCACGGCGGCAGCCGCACACTCGCGCGAGTGGCGCTGGAAGATGCCCTTGAGCTGGCCCGACTCTGCGTGCTCGGCACAGGCATGGAAGCCGTATTCGCCATCGCGTGCAGACTCCAGCAGGTCGTTGAGCACATCGACCACGTCTTCGGCGTCGATCACGTCCATCGGGCGGTCGCTGGCCAGCGCAGTGCGGTTGGCGGCGCGCTCCCACGCGGCGCGGGTGGCGGGGCGTACGTCGGTCCAGGCCAGGCCGTCGCTGCCGTGGCGTGCACGCCAGTCGTCCGCCAGGCGCGGCTCGATGGCGTCAAAGTCGCCCTCGTAGCGGCCTACCGACGACCAGCCCAGCTCGTAGGCAGGACGGTATTGGTCGTACGTGCGGCCGCCCACGTAGTAGGGCTCGCGGTGGTAGGTCTCGCGCCAGTAGGCGTCTTCTTCGGTGGGGTTGACGGCCTCGGCAGCCGCCTTGCCCGCCAGGCCGCCCGCCACAGCACCCGCTACGCCACCAATGGCAGCGCCGACCGGGCCGCCAAAAGCACCTGCAGCAGCCCCGGCAGCGGCGCCCCCGAGGGCGGCGCCCACGCCCGTTCCGACGGGGTGAGCACCTGGCTCATTGGTCAAAGGGTCACGGTTGGCATCGTTGAAATCCGACATAGGAACATCTCCGGTTGGTTGACAGTGACTTCATTGTTGAAGCCACCTCCGGAGTGCCGGGTCGGCCCAGGGAGGGCCTGCATGTAGGACATGGCCCGCCATGCAGTGCGATGCGCAGCGCGCATCCGGGCCGGGTTACAGCGATGCCACCAGCGATGTAATGGCACCTTGCATTGCTACGATTTCAATAGCTGCAGAGGCATGATCAACATGCGCCTGCGGCCATTTTCATACTTCATCCGGCGCGTCCAGCCCCAACTCCTGGATCTTGCGGGTGATGGTGTTGCGCCCAATGCCCAGGCGCTGCGCGGCCTCCATGCGACGGCCGTGGGTGGCCACCAGGGCCGTGCGGATCAGGCGCGACTCAAAGCGCCGCGTGAGCGCATCCCACACCTCGGGCTGGCCGCCTGCGAGCAGTTTTTGCGCTTCGGTTTCCAGTGCCTGCTCCCAGCTGTGGGCGGCAGCCACAGGGGCAGCTACGGCGTCGGCCGACCAGGACGCAACGGCCGCAGGTGCAGACGCCGACACTGGAGCGGACACCTGCGCTGCGGGGTGCAGGCCCCCCACCAATTCGGGTGCAGGCTGCGCTACTGGCGCAACAGGCGCCAGCGGGGCCACCGGCATCGATGTCACCGTGGCCGCCGCAGGCTCGGCGCCCGCCGTGGCGCGCACGGGCTGCTGGTACACCGGGGCTTCCAGCACCTCGGGCGGCAGGTCCTGCAGCGAGATCACCTGGGCAGGCGCCATCACCGTGAGCCAGTGGCAGATGTTCTCCAGCTGGCGCACGTTGCCCGGGAAGGCAAACTGCTCCAGCCGCGCCAGTGCCGAATCGGCAATGCGCTTGGGCTCCACGCCCAGCTGCCGCGCGCTTTGCTGCAGAAAGTGGCGCGTGAGCATGGGCACGTCTTCATGCCGCTCGCGCAGCGCGGGCAGGCGCAGGCGGATCACGTTGAGGCGGTGGAACAAGTCCTCGCGGAAGCCGCCTTCCTTGACGCGCTGCTCCAGGTTCTGGTGGGTGGCGGCAATCACGCGCACATGGGCCTTGACGGCTGCGTGGCCGCCCACGCGGTAGAACTGGCCGTCCGACAACACGCGCAGCAGGCGCGTCTGCAAATCAAACGGCATGTCGCCGATTTCGTCGAGGAACAGCGTGCCGCCCTCGGCCTGCTCGAAGCGGCCGCGCCGCTGGGTCTGGGCGCCGGTGAAGGCGCCGCGCTCATGGCCGAAGAGTTCGCTCTCCAGCAGGTCCTTGGGAATGGCTGCGGTGTTGATGGCCACAAAGGGACCGTCTGCCACGGGCGAATGCTTGTGCAGCGCGCGCGCCACCAGCTCCTTGCCCGAGCCCGATTCGCCGGTGATGAGCACCGTGACCTGGCTTTGCGACAGCCGCCCGATGGCGCGAAACACGTCCTGCATGGCGGGCGCCTGGCCCAGCATTTCGGGGGTCGCGGTCTGGCGCTCTTCGGTGACTTCTTCGCGCTGGCTTTCTTCGACCGCGCGGCGGATCAGTTCCACCGCCTTGGGCAGGTCAAACGGCTTGGGCAGGTATTCGAACGCGCCGCGCTGAAAGGCCGACACCGCACTGTCGAGGTCCGAGTACGCCGTCATGATGATGACGGGCAGGCCGGGCTGCAGCTCGCGCACCTTCTCCAGCAGTTGCAGGCCCGAACCTCCGGGCATGCGGATGTCGCTCACCAGAACCTGGGGGCCCTGGCGCGCGGGGTCGCCTGCGGTGACATCGGCCAGTGCGTCCAGCACTTCGCGCGGGTGCGTGAAACTGCGCGTGGGCAGGTTCTCGCGGGCCAGCGCCTTTTCCAGGACGAAGCGGATCGAGGGGTCGTCATCTACTATCCAGATCGGCTTCATATGTTTTTCTTACCTTCCCTGTGGTTGCGTGTCAGGGACCGTCATGCGCTGTCAGGGCAAGGGGATCAGGATTCGGAAGTCGGTGCGACCCGGTACGCTGTCGCATTCGATCAACCCGTGGTGACGCTGCACGAAGGTTTGCGCCAACGTCAGCCCCAGCCCTGATCCGCCGTCCCGCCCCGATACCAGTGGATAAAAAATCCGCTCCTTGATGGCATCGGGTACGCCCGGTCCGTTGTCGATGACATGCAATTCCAGTGCCAGCCGGTAGCGCTGCCGGCCGAACGTGACCTGGCGGGCCACACGCGTGCGCAGCGTGATCACGGCATCCCCCTTGGCGATGCGCTCTGACAGCGCCTGGGCCGCGTTCTGCACGATGTTCAGCACCGCCTGAATGAGCTGCGCGCGGTCCCCGCGAAACTCGGGAATCGAGGTGTCGTAGTCGCGCTGCACCTTGAGGCCCTGCGGGTATTCGACCAGCACGAGCGAACGCACGCGCTCGCACACCTCGTGGATGTTCACATCGCCCACCAGGTGGGGGTGGCGATGGGGCGCGAGCAGCCGGTCCACCAGGCTCTGCAGGCGGTCGGCCTCGTGGATGATGACCTGGGTGTATTCGGTGAGCTCACGGTTGTCGAGCTCCATCTCCAGCAGCTGTGCCGCGCCCCGAATGCCGCCCAGCGGGTTCTTGATCTCATGGGCCAGGTTGCGGATCAGCTCCTTGTTGGCCTGGGCCTGGTCACGCAGGCGCTCTTCGCGGTCCTGGCGGGCCTGCTGCTCCAGCGGCCACAGCTCCACCAGGATTTCGCCCACCTGCTCGGCATCGGCCACGTTGACATGCACGGGCACCGGGTCCTGGTGCAGGCGCTTCAGGCTGGCCTCGTAGCGCAGCGCGGCAAAGTCCTTGCCCCGGGCGCCCGCCAGGGCCGTCTGCAGCAGTGCCGGGTCTGTGAAGAAGGTAGAGAAGTCCGCCCCTTCCAGGGTGCGGCGCGAGAGGCCCAGTGTGTTTTCCAGCGCGGCATTGGCAAACTGCACCGCGCCATCGTCAGCGCGCAGCACCGCCACCAGGGTGGACATCAGGTCCAGGGAATGAAAACGCCCGGTGTCAGTGCCGGGAAGGTCGGAGGAAGAAGGGACACTCACACGCAATCACCGCTGTCAGTTGGTGGGTGCAGCAGGGGCAGGCAGGCGGGCAATCTCGCGCTTGATACCCGCAATGTCACTCTCGCTGCGGGCCACGCTGGCCTTGAGTTCAGCCGTGCGTTCGGTGTAGCGCTGGGGGTTGCGCAGATCGAGTGCGTTGCGCTCGGGGGCGCCGTTGTTGTATTCCTTGAGCAGTTCGGCATGGCGCGTTTCCGCCTTGCGCAGCTCGGACTCCAGAATCGCGCGGGCATCCGAGTCGCGGGATTTTTGTTCGTTGTTGCTGACGCGTGGAGCGTTGGCGGGCGATGTCGCAGACGACGGGGCTGCTGCACCACCTGCTGCAGGAGCTGCGGTAGACGCCGGGCGGGTGCCCTGCACCACGGTAACGTTGCCCCCCTCCACCAGCTTGCAGCCGCGCTCCTTGGCTTGCTGGGCATTGTTGGTGTATTCGTTGCCGCAACGGTAGATGCGGTCTTGCGCCTGGACTGCGGGGACGGTGGCGGCGATGAGGAGCAGGGTGATGAGCGTTTTATTCATTCGGTTTCCTCGCACTGACATGCAGGGGACAGGGGAGTATCTCCCAATCACCCTACATCTCCAATCCAACAAGGGCAGACCCTTGAAGGGCTGTGTATACGGATGCAACACCTGACGTCTTGGTTCCGCCGCACGCGTTCAGCGCAGGTAACGCCTCCGCCCGTCCATGAAAAAAGGCGGCTTGCGCCGCCTTTTCTTGAGCAATGGTCTGCAGGCAGACGATTACAGGGAGTAGTACATGTCGTACTCGACAGGGTGCACTGCCATGCGGAAGCGGGTCACTTCGTTCATCTTCAGATCGATGTAGGCGTCGATCATGCTGTCGGTGAACACGCCACCCTTGGTCAGGAACGCACGGTCCTTGTCCAGATGTTCCAGGGCTTGGTCCAGGCTGTGGCACACGGTGGGCACCAGCTTGTCTTCTTCTGGAGGCAGGTGGTACAGGTCCTTCGTAGCGGCTTCGCCAGGATGGATCTTGTTTTCCACGCCGTCCAGACCGGCCATCAGCAGGGCTGCGAAGCCCAGGTAGGGGTTCATCAGTGGATCGGGGAAGCGGGCTTCCACGCGACGGCCCTTGGGGTTGGCCACGTAAGGGATACGGATCGAAGCGGAACGGTTCTTGGCCGAGTAGGCCAGCTTCACCGGGGCTTCAAAGTGAGGCACCAGGCGCTTGTAGCTGTTGGTACCGGGGTTGGTGATGGCGTTCAGGGCACGGGCGTGCTTGATGATGCCGCCGATGTAGTACAGCGCGAAGTCCGACAGACCAGCATAGCCGTCGCCAGCGAACAGGTTCTTGCCGTCCTTCCAGACGGACTGGTGCACGTGCATGCCGGAGCCGTTGTCGCCGTGGTAAGGCTTGGGCATGAAAGTGGCGGTCTTGCCGTAAGCGTTGGCCACGTTGTGGATCACGTACTTTTGCAGGATGGTCCAGTCGGCGCGCTCAACCAGGGTGCTGAAACGGGTACCGATTTCGTTCTGGCCGGCGCCCGCCACTTCGTGGTGGAACACTTCGACCGGAATGCCCAGGGATTCGAGGATCAGGGACATCTCGGCGCGCATGTCTTGCGTGCTGTCGACGGGAGGCACGGGGAAATAGCCGCCCTTGACGGTGGGGCGGTGGCCACGGTTGCCGCCTTCGAGCTTGGCGCCTGTGTTCCAGGGGGCTTCGTACTCTTCGATTTCGTAGAACGTGTTGTTGGGTTCAGTGCTCCAGCGCACGCCGTCGAAGATGAAGAATTCTGGCTCGGGACCGAAGTAGGCCGTATCGCCCAGGCCGGAGGCCTTCAGGTAGGCTTCAGCGCGCTTGGCAATGGAGCGGGGATCGCGGTCGTAGGCCTTGCCGTCGGTGGGCTCGATCACGTCGCAGGTCAGGATCAGCGTCGTTTCTTCAAAGAACGGATCGATGTTGGCCGTGCTCGGGTCGGGGATCAGCTGCATGTCGGAGGCTTCAATGCCCTTCCAACCGGCGATCGACGAGCCGTCAAAGGCATGGCCCGAAGTGAACTTGTCTTCGTCGAAGTGAGAGACGGGCACCGTGGTGTGCTGTTGTTTGCCACGGGTATCGGTGAAACGGAAGTCAACGAACTTGACTTCGTTCTCCTTCACCATCTTCATCACGTCTGCAACGGTCTTGGCCATCAGGTTCTCCTGGATAAAGCGCTTGTTGAAAAAAGAGTTTGCCGAAATAAAAGCAGTTTGCGTGCCAGCCGAGTGCAGCACCGCACTATGAAGGAGCGCTACCCGCGACAGGTCGGCGTGGCATGCGCCAAAAAGCACCAATACGGTGCAATCCATCTACCAAATCTGAGTCTCACAGGTTGCGCACCAATTCAGGGCCGCAATTTGCACCAAATTCGTGCAATCCTGTTTTCAAAGCCTGCCATGCAGCAGGCACAGAAGACGCGGGCCCTTTGACACCCAGTTCGATATGCCGCCCGTATTGTGGATGATCTACGCTGGGCAAACTGAACACCCGCACATCCGGGTGCGATTTTTCAATCTGCTCCATGAGGGGCGTCAAGGCTGCCTCCATCGCACCATAAACCACCACCGACTGCTCGGTCTGCGGTGCCCGGTTGAAATGGGCTGCGTAGTGCTGCTCCAGCACCCACTCGATCATGGGCCAGGCCATGACAGGAAAACCTGGAACGAAGTGCACTGCACCGCCCCCAGCCCCGTCGCAACTGAAGCCGGGAATCTTGTTGTAGGGATTGGGAATGATGCGCGCGCCCACCGGGAACAGGCCCATGTTGAGGCGGTGCACGTTGTCGGACCGGTCGGGCTCATAGGGCACGCCCTGCTCGCGCGCCACATCCTGCATGCGTTCGCGGATCAGCGCCTCGGCTTCTGGGTGCAGGGCCAGATCCCGGCCCAGGGCACGTCCAGCACATTGCCGCGTGTGGTCGTCTGGGGTTGCGCCAATGCCGCCACACGAGAACACCACATCGGCCGACGCGAACGCCCGCTGCAAAGTGGCCGTGATGCGGTCCGGGCTGTCGCCCACATAGTCGGCGTAGGCCAGCGACAGGCCCCGCGCCGATAACAGCTCGATCACCTTGGGCATGTGCTTGTCGGCCCGTTTGCCTGACAGTATCTCGTCACCGACGATGATGAGACCAAAGGTGGGGGTCATGGTGGATTGTCTCCAGGGTTCGGATTTGCAGGGGGCGGCAGCGCGGGGGCTGGGGGTGCCGCCATGTTCAGAGCTGGCGCGCCTTTGGGGTGCACGGCCGCTTCGGCCAACGGGGCGGGCCCGGTCATCGGCGCCATCGTGGCCCGCTCGGCACGCAAGCGCTGCAGGGCGGCCAGACCGTAGTGCGTGAACCACAGCGAGGAAAACGCGAACACCAGGGTGTAGATCCAGATCGCCAGCGGCACCAGCACAAAAAACGCGGCGGCAAACACCACGCCCGATGCCCACACAATGCTGGGCGCTGCCCCGAGGTAGCCCGTGACGATGCCAATGCCCAGCAGGCTGCTGCGATGGCGGCGGAATATCTCCAGGCGCTCTTCCTTGCTGGCGTGGTCTGCCAGGGCGTCGAACACCATCACCCGGTAGGTCAGCCAACCCCAGATCAGCGGCGGCAGGATGAGCACCAGCGGCGGCACCAGCCACAGCGGAACGGACACCACCAGCGCCACCAGCGCCAACACCGTGGACCCTACCGACCAGGCCACACTCGCGATGAAGGACACGCCCTTCTTGCGCTCCAGATCCGGAAACCGCCGCGCAGCCACCAATGCCACCAGGGCGGGGGTCATAAGTACCGCTACGGCCAGCAGCGACACCACCACCAAAACGGGCGCCACGGCCAGCACCACCATCAACGGCGCCATGACAGCAGTCACATCCCCCAGGCCCCAGCCCTGAAGCCAACCCCAGACGCTGGCCAGCAACGAGGACGCATCGAGCAATGCGCGCATCCCCTGCACCGCAGCGTCCCAGTAGAAGTAACCCAGGCCGAGTGCCAAAACGGCCATCAAGAACAGAGGCAACAGCGACAGCGCAATCACCCGCGGACGCAGGCAATAGGCAGCGGCACGCCAGAAAGAATCAAGCAGTAATCCCATGGCGGCAAGCATACAGGCAGCGCCCGCCAAGCCGCTCAGGCCTTGCCCAGCAACCTCAGTACGCCCCGCCATTGCTGGGACCAGAACCCCGCGCCGTAGTCGCGCACACGGCCATCGGGGCCCGGCTCGACCTGGTCGCGCACGCCCGTGGGGTCAAAGCGCTTTTCAAAGTTGGCCGTGCCCATCAGCATGTCCCACCAAGGCAGAAGCACCCCGAAGTTGTGCCCGCCGAGTACCACACGCGGCGGCGTTGCTGCTTGGCCCGATGTTGTCTCGGCCGAAGGCTTGACCGTCTCGTGGCCAATGCCGATGCTGTGGTGCCGGCGGTGAAACCGGGGGCTGATCCAGAGCCGCTCACCCACCTGACCAAACCACAGCCGCACGTTGGCGTGCTGAAAGCTCTCGCTGAGCTGAGTGATGGCTACGATTGCAATGAACTGACCCGGCGCAACACCAATCAGCTGCGCCACCGTCACCAGAATCACGTCGCGCAGCAGGTCATCGAGCAGGTGGTTGCGGTTGTCGCTCCACATCGTCATCTGCTGCTGTGCATGGTGCAGCGAATGCAGGCGCCACCACCACTCAAAGTGATGCTGTCCCCGGTGGATCCAGTAGTCCACAAAATCGAACACCACCAGATACAGCAGCAAGCTGACCCAGGAGATGTCCGTCACACCCGGCCAGAGGCCATCGAGCTGGAACGTACTGACACCCGCCACACGCAAGGCACCAAACAGTGAATCCGCCAGCGGATCCACCGTGAAAAACAGCGCCAGCCGGAACAGTCCCAGCCGGTGAATCAGGGTGTAGAGGATGTCAGTGCGGATGGTGGCGCGGTCATTGATCTGCTCCACCGGCCACCAGCGCTGCATGGGGCCAATCACAGCCACGATGACGACCAGCTGCAGCAATCCCACCAGCAGCCAGCCGGATGCCTCATAACCGTTCTCCAGCAGGCTGGCCAGCCCTGTGGTGAACATCAGCGGCTGCAGCACGCTCTCAAAAAGCCATTGCTGCACGCTGTCAAATACACCGCCTAGCCATCCCATCGTGTCGCGCTCCCTGGCACCTGGTTATTCATGCAAACATGCGGCGCGTGCGCCCTCAGCCACGGCACACGCGATCCAACTTGATCCCACAGCCCATCTAGCGAACCTGAGCCGCTGCGGCCGCATAGTCAGGATGATCCCGCAAGGTACGAAAGCAAAACCCTCGCTGCTTGAGCCCTTCAATCAAAGGCTCCAGCACAGCGGGCGCCCAGGCGTCCTTGCGCGACCAGATCCCCAGGTGCGCCAGCAGGATGTCGCCACTGCGCACATCATGCAGCGCCTTGTTCAACAGCGCGGTGTTGCTGGCCGTCTCACTGGGCAGCTCATCCCCCAAGAAGCCGGCAGGCGACCACCCCACATGCGCGTAACCGCAGGCCTTCGCGCTGGCAATCAATTGTGCAGAGGTCTTGCCGCCAGGCGCGCGGAACAGGGGCAAAGGCGTCTTGCCGGTAATGGCCTTCAAACGATCCGCAGCACGGGCAATTTCTTCGCAGTATTCACCTGCGGACATCACAAAGCTTTGACCCTCACGCTGTCCCGCAGAGGGACGGACCCGAAATGCCGGATGCGACGCGCCGCCAGCATCGGCACGCCAGTAGGTGTGGTTCCAGGTGTGGGAAGCAAACTCATGGCCCTCCGCGGCGCGTGCACGCCACCATGGGGCCCAATGGTCTCCCAGACTTCCATCGCCTTCCTTCGTGCGCTCGTTTGCAGCAAAGAAGGTCACGTGCACCTGCTGGCGCCTGAGCACCTCAGCCACCAAAGGCGCCACTTCCATGTGGCCAGTGTCAAAGGTCAGGTACAGGGGCTTTTTGCATTCATTCTTCGCGGTAGCGCTAGTGAAACATGCCCAAACAGCTATCAATACAATAGCATCGCGACGCCTGCTGCGTGATCCACAAAAAGCGCTGAGGAACATACCTCTCACCGGCTGCACCGCGCTCAACGTGGCGCGTGTTGCAGGGTCCATACGCCGTGGGGCGATTTACCCACGTTGACCTGGCGCACCACCTTCTTTGCCTGGGTGTCCACCACAGACAGCTTCCGGGCCCAACGCGAACTGACGTAGATATAGCGGCCATCCGCCGAAACATCCATGCAATCGGGTCCGCCCGGCACAGGATACGACTCGACGACCTGCTGGGTGTTCATGTCGATCTTGCTGATCGAGTTGGCCACGCGATTGCTCACATACAGGTGGTGCCCGTCGCCAGCAGCGCGAAAGGCGTGTGCACCGTTGCCTGTCTTGATCCGCTT
Organism: Acidovorax sp. 22279; assembly: GCF_052045435.1. Lineage (NCBI taxonomy): Bacteria > Pseudomonadati > Pseudomonadota > Betaproteobacteria > Burkholderiales > Comamonadaceae > Acidovorax > Acidovorax sp. 22279. Next base: position 7,605 of record NZ_JBQEOV010000010.1, on the reverse strand, counting down.
GACGCTGACCGCTTCACGCCCTGAAATATCGAACACCTCCACGCTGTCACCGCCCGTCAGTCCCACAAACAGGTGCTTACCATCGGGACTGCCGTAGACATCCGCAGGCATGGGGCCTGTTTTGACACGCCATTTGATGGTCTGGGTGGCAATATCAATCGCCACCAGTTCGTCACTGTCCTGCATGGTCGAATAGACGGTGGTGCTGCGACTATCGATCCATAGATGGCTGGGGGTGCGCGATGTGGCCACGCGCTGCACCAGGGTCAGGTCCTTGCCGTCCCAGCGGTAAAAGTCCACGTGATTCAGACGGTTGGCGGCCGTGATGAACCATTTCATGTCGGGACTGAATCGCAGATGGTAGGGGTCCACAATCCCACGTACGGTTCGCTGCACCTCGGCGGTACGGGGGTCCACAAACGTCAGCGTGTCACCGAGCGCGTTGGCCACGATGATCGACTTTTCATCGGGGGTCAGATACAGATGGTGCGGCTCTTTACCTGTGGGTATGCGGGCCGTCTCCGTCCAAGTCACCGGGTCGATGACGCTGACGTTGGCCTCCAGCGAATTGAGTACAAAAAGCGGCGGAGCGCCCGCCGCCACACTGGCCAAGGAGTAACACCACCCACCAAGGGCCACAACGCAGATGCGTGCAATCGAGAGAATCTTCACAAAACCACTTTCAACACAGCCTTGGAGTGTAGCGCCGCGCCCAGCTCGGACCCGAGCGACAACAAGTAACATCAGGGTGATCGTGCTCTCTTTGACTCAGGTCATCCCGGTATTGGCGCAGCCTAGGGTTCCAGACCATCTCGCAGGGCGAGACCACAACTTGCCAGCAGAGCTCTCCCAGCGTCGGCAGTCAAGGGATCAACGACATGAGTCACAGTGCCCCGGCCGCGCTCTCTAAGCCAGTCCAAAGAGGCCACTCCTCCGGACAACATGCTCAAGCGTTGCTGTTCAACAGTGCCAAATCGGAAGCATTGAGCCATCGCCATTGGCCGGGGGCCAAATCCGCAGGCAAATCCATGCGTCCAATGCGAGAGCGATGTAGCCCCTCCACCCTATTGCCAACTGCTGCAATCATCCGCTTGACCTGGTGGTACTTGCCCTCAGTCAGCGTCATATCCAAGCGATGGGAACCCACAATGGAGCAGTTTGCAGCACGCACCGGCTTGGGATCATCGTCCAGCACAACCCCCGCCAACAATTTCGACACCTGTGCCTCGTCCACCGGGTGTTTGGTCGTCACTTGGTAAACCTTCGGAACATGCTTCTTGGGCGAACTCAAGCGATGAATGAATTGCCCGTCATCGCTCAATAGCAACATACCCGTTGTGTCCTGATCAAGGCGCCCCACCGCCTGCACTCCTTGAACCGCACTCTTCGTGGGCCGCTGACGCAACGGCGGAGGCAGAAGCGTATAGATGCTGGGGTACGTAGAAGGCTTCTGAGAACACTCCGTGCCGGCGGGTTTGTGAAGCAGCACGTAGGCTTTGGCGTGGAACGGCCAATCCACACCCTGTACACGTAACAGCAGTCCTTCGGGCTCATAGCCTGCGGTAGCCTCCGTGCAGAGCACGTACTCAGCATTGGGCGAAGATGCCTCACGCACCGAGACCCATCCCTGCTGAATCAGGCCCGCGCAAACACGACGCGTACCAAAACCTTGGGAATACAGGATGTCTTGTAGTTGCATGGTCAATACCCTGGAGGGTCAGCGAGAAGGGATGATTTTTGTGCGCCTGGAAAGCAAAAAACCCCAGTCATATCTGACTGGGGTTTTCTGGGCTGTAAGAGCCTGACGATGACCTACTTTCACACGGGAACCCGCACTATCATCGGCGCAAAGTCGTTTCACTGTCCTGTTCGGGATGGGAAGGAGTGGGACCAACTTGCTATGGTCATCAGGCATAACTTGGTGCTGGGCAGTTTTTGTGAACTGCCTGGCGAATTCATAGAGTCTGGAATCAGATTTTGTGTATTTGACTGCGTCTAACTTGGCATAACAGACTTTGAGCTTCACGCTGGTTGCGTGTTGGCTATCAAAGTTATAGGGTCAAGCCGCACGAGCAATTAGTATCAGTTAGCTTAACGCATTACTGCGCTTCCACACCTGACCTATCAACGTCCTGGTCTTGAACGACTCTTTAGGGGGCTCAAGGCCCCGGCAGATCTCATCTTGAAACGAGTTTCCCGCTTAGATGCTTTCAGCGGTTATCTCTTCCACACTTAGCTACTCGGCAATGCCACTGGCGTGACAACCGATACACCAGAGGTGTGTCCACTCCGGTCCTCTCGTACTAGGAGCAGGCTTCCTCAAATCTGCAGCGCCCACGGAAGATAGGGACCAAACTGTCTCACGACGTTTTAAACCCAGCTCACGTACCTCTTTAAATGGCGAACAGCCATACCCTTGGGACCGGCTACAGCCCCAGGATGAGATGAGCCGACATCGAGGTGCCAAACACCGCCGTCGATATGAACTCTTGGGCGGTATCAGCCTGTTATCCCCAGAGTACCTTTTATCCGTTGAGCGATGGCCCTTCCATACAGAACCACCGGATCACTATGTCCTGCTTTCGCATCTGCTCGACTTGTCAGTCTCGCAGTTAAGCACGCTTATGCCATTGCACTATCGTCACGATGTCCGACCGTAACTAGCGTACCTTCGAACTCCTCCGTTACGCTTTGGGAGGAGACCGCCCCAGTCAAACTGCCTACCATGCACTGTCCCCGATCCAGATAATGGACCTAGGTTAGAACCTCAAACACACCAGGGTGGTATTTCAACGTTGGCTCCATGAGAACTAGCGTCCTCACTTCAAAGCCTCCCACCTATCCTACACAGATCTGTTCAAAGTCCAATACAAAGCTACAGTAAAGGTTCATGGGGTCTTTCCGTCTTTCCGCGGGGAGATTGCATCATCACAAACATTTCAACTTCGCTGAGTCTCAGGAGGAGACAGTGTGGCCATCGTTACGCCATTCGTGCAGGTCGGAACTTACCCGACAAGGAATTTCGCTACCTTAGGACCGTTATAGTTACGGCCGCCGTTTACTGGGACTTCAATCAAGAGCTTGCACCCCATCATTTAATCTTCCAGCACCGGGCAGGCGTCACACCCTATACGTCCACTTTCGTGTTTGCAGAGTGCTGTGTTTTTATTAAACAGTCGCAGCCACCGATTTTTTGCAACCCCGTTGGGCTCCCTCTGTACGAGTTCACCTACTTGGGGCATACCTTCTCCCGAAGTTACGGTATCAATTTGCCGAGTTCCTTCTCCTGAGTTCTCTCAAGCGCCTTAGAATACTCATCTCGCGCACCAGTGTCGGTTTGCGGTACGGTCGTCAATAGCTGAAGCTTAGTGGCTTTTCCTGGAAGCAGGGTATCACTCACTTCGTCTGCAAGCAGACTCGTTATCACCCCTCATCTAAGCCCGGCGGATTTGCCTACCGAGCACGACTACAGGCTTGAACCAACATATCCAACAGTTGGCTGAGCTAACCTTCTCCGTCCCCACATCGCACTATTGATCGGTACAGGAATATTGACCTGTTTCCCATCAGCTACGCATCTCTGCCTCGCCTTAGGGGCCGACTCACTCTACGCCGATGAACGTTGCGTAGAAAACCTTGCGCTTACGGCGAGGGGGCTTTTCACCCCCTTTAACGCTACTCATGTCAGCATTCGCACTTCTGATACCTCCAGCATCCGTTACCAGACACCTTCACAGGCCTACAGAACGCTCTCCTACCACTTGCAATAAATTGCAAATCCGCAGCTTCGGTAACTGGCTTAGCCCCGTTACATCTTCCGCGCAGGACGACTCGATCAGTGAGCTATTACGCTTTCTTTAAATGATGGCTGCTTCTAAGCCAACATCCTGACTGTTTTAGCCTTCCCACTTCGTTTCCCACTTAGCCAATTTTAGGGACCTTAGCTGGCGGTCTGGGTTGTTTCCCTCTTGAGTCCGGACGTTAGCACCCGGTGCTCTGTCTCCCAAGCTGTACTCTGCGGTATTCGGAGTTTGCATAGGTTTGGTAAGTCGCCATGACCCCCTAGCCTAAACAGTGCTCTACCCCCGCAGGTAATACTTGAGGCACTACCTAAATAGTTTTCGGAGAGAACCAGCTATTTCCAAGTTTGTTTAGCCTTTCACCCCTATCCACAGCTCATCCCCTAGTTTTGCAACACTAGTGGGTTCGGACCTCCAGTACCTGTTACGGCACCTTCATCCTGGCCATGGATAGATCACTTGGTTTCGGGTCTACACCCAGCGACTGATTCGCCCTATTCGGACTCGATTTCTCTACGGCTTCCCTATTCGGTTAACCTTGCCACTGAATGTAAGTCGCTGACCCATTATACAAAAGGTACGCAGTCACCCTTGCGGGCTCCTACTTTTTGTAAGCATGCGGTTTCAGGATCTATTTCACTCCCCTCCCGGGGTTCTTTTCGCCTTTCCCTCACGGTACTGGTTCACTATCGGTCGATTACGAGTATTTAGCCTTGGAGGATGGTCCCCCCATATTCAGACAGGATTTCTCGTGTCCCGCCCTACTTTTCTCTAACTTAGTACCACACGTCTGTTTTCGCATACAGGGCTATCACCTGCTATGGCCGGGCTTTCCATCCCGTTTTGCTAACAGTCGTGCTATCACTAGAAGGCTCTTCCGATTTCGCTCGCCACTACTTTCGGAATCTCGGTTGATGTCTTTTCCTCGAGCTACTGAGATGTTTCAGTTCACCCGGTTCGCCTCGCATACCTATGTATTCAGTATGCGATACCTCTTGCGAGGTGGGTTTCCCCATTCAGAAATCTCCGGATCAAAGCTTATTTGCCAGCTCCCCGAAGCTTATCGCAGGCTATCACGTCTTTCGTCGCCTGTAATCGCCAAGGCATCCACCACATGCTCTTAGTCACTTGACCCTATAACTTTGACATCTCTTTCAAGATATCGCCGTCATCTCAAGGACTTGCCAGGTCTTTCACCTGACGCGTTATGCCGTAATGTGAATAATTCCTCGATATCACTATCAAGAAACATTCGTCATTACTGAGTTCAAATTACTTCGCAATCACTTTCGCAATCACGTTTGC